>JAAEZN010000139.1:0-1943 GCA_018222835.1 Algicola sp.
AATGACAACAGTAAGCTTCGTGCTCGCTTGAGAGAGGTGAACAGACTTTTGAAAAAAATGACCACAAGAAACGGAAACAAAAAGAATAAAGGTGACCAAGATGAAGCATAGAAAATCAGTAGTAATAGGAATAATTGCATTGGTGGGCCTCTATTCTTGTGTGCCCACACGCGAGATCAGGGATGAAGACCCTACCGTGCCCGAACAGTACCAGAATCAGCCTGCTGATACGGTGAACACAGGTCTGGTACAGTGGAAAACGTTTTTTAAAGACCCCCATTTGATTGCATTGATCGATACCGCTTTGGTAAGGAACCAAGAGTTGAACATCATGTTGCAACAAGTGGATATGGCCAAGAACGTGATTCAAGCCAAGAAAGGAGAGTATCTGCCGTTTGTAAACCTCAAAGCAGGTGCAGAGGTGGAAAAAGTGGGTGAATATACCCGTAATGGCGCAGTGGAAAAGAACCTTGAGATCAGGGAGGGAGAAGAGTTCCCGGAACCTTTAACGGATTATATGGTAGGTGCCTTTGCCACTTGGGAGCTCGATGTCTGGAAAAAACTCAGAAATGAGAAGAAAGCAGCCGTTTTTGAATATCTGTCAAGTGTTGAGGGCAAGAATTTTATGGTGACGAATTTGGTGGCCGAAATAGCCGATTCTTATTATGAATTGATGGCTTTGGACAATGAACTGGCCATCATAGACCAAAACCTGGAGATTCAGCAGAATGCTCTGAAGATGGTGAAATTGCAGAAACAAGCGGCCCGTGCCACTGAGTTGGCAGTGAAACGTTTTCAGGCTGAAGTACTGAAAAACCAAAGCCATAAATATGAGATCCAACAAGAAATTGTGGAAATGGAAAACCGTATCAATTTCTTGATCGGTAGATCTCCTCAGCATATTGATAGGATGTCGGATGGTTTTATCGATACCCCCATCGATGCCATTAATGCAGGGGTGCCTTCACAACTGCTGCAAAACAGACCGGATGTGCGTAGGGCGGAATTTGAATTGGCCGCGGCCAAATTGGATACCAAGGCGGCCAAGGCCAATTTCTACCCCCAGTTTACCATTAAGGCTGGTTTGGGGTTACAGGCGTTTGACACCAAATACCTGACCACGACCCCAGAATCCGTACTCTATTCGGTAATGGGAGATATGGTGGCACCATTGATCAACAGAAATGCGATCAAGGCACAGTACAAAAACGCTACGGACCGGCAGTTGCAAGCGGTTTACGAATACGAAAAAGCTATTTTAAATGCTTACATCGAAGTGGCCAATCAGCTGTCCAATATCGATAATCTTAAAAAGAGCTACGATTTGAAAGACGGTCAAGTACAAGCCCTAACGGAATCCATAGAGCTATCCACGCGTTTATTCCAATCCGCTAGGGTAGAATACATAGAGGTACTATTGGCCCAACGGGAAGCCTTGGAATCTAAAATGGAACTTGTTGAGACCAAAAAAGACCAAATGCTCGCCCAGGTAAATATGTACCGGGCCTTGGGCGGCGGCTGGAATTAGGAAACCATTTTTATTGGCAGTCCATACAGATTTTGGCTCTAATTAAATAGAGGGTCGTTCTTAAGTATTTAGAATGACCCTCCATTTATAATTTTGATGATTGGATAGCGTTACAAACTATCCTGTTTATGCATTAAATCTATTTACACCCTGATTGGCCAGCTCTAGCTCTTCCCAACAGCTTAATCAAAAACAAACAATATTACCTGTTTCACTATCAGGTATTGAATTTATTGGGAGGTAAAAAGTAGCTCCGGTAAGAATCAAAAAGTTTTATAGAATATAATTTTAATGGGTTTTTACTTTTCCCCAAAATAGCCTATCAACAGAAGAACTGTAAATTTGCAGGAATAATCAAGCTTAGAAAATAAAAGGGCATTGACAACTGGCTCACCTTTAAAGGATTCCAAAATAG
>JAAEZN010000139.1:1953-2551 GCA_018222835.1 Algicola sp.
CATCATTTAAAATATACCTAAAGCAACACAAATTAAGATTTTGAAATACTATATTAGGCTTTGTCTTCGTGCCTTTTGCACGGCCTCCAACTTGTTATGCACCTGTAGCTTTTTATAAATATTCTCGATATGCTTTCGAACTGTACTAGGCGATAGAAATAGATTTTTGGCGATTACGGTATAACTAAGCCCCTCCGCTAGTTGTTCCAACACCTCCTTTTCACGGGTGCTAAGTAAAATATCCTCTTCCTGTATGGATAGTGATTCCTGTTTTTCTGGATATCTCAACAACTTAAGTGTCTTTACCGCAATTGAGGGACTCATTGCTGCCCCACCTCCAATAGTTTCCAAAATGGCATTATGCAACTTCCCTGCTTCTATCTCTTTGAGCAAATAGCCATCGGCACCAGCCTGAATGGCATTGAAAATATTCTCATCATTATCAAAAACCGTAAGCATGAGTACTTTGATGTGAGGGTATTTCTGTTTTACTATACGGACTGTTTCGATGCCATCCAAAACTGGCATTTCAATATCCATGAGCACTAAATCCAGGTTATGGTTTTTTTCCAGCTTGGCCAGTAGTTCACTTCCATTG
>JAAEZN010000139.1:2561-3532 GCA_018222835.1 Algicola sp.
CCAGTTTGATTTTGCTCATGGTCTTCTATTTTTTAGTATTAAAAGAATTATGCCCTCACCTGCAATGTTACCTTGGTGCCTTTTCCAAGTTTACTTTCCTGAACGAAATCAATACCCGCTTTTTCGGCCCGGTTACGCATAATATGAAGTCCGTTTCCAGTTGATTCCTTCGAGGAGTCAAATCCTTGTCCAAAATCTTCAATTACAATTTGAACGCCATCTTCACCATTGGTAAAATTAATATTAACCTGTTCTCCGGCTGAATGTTTGACGGCATTATTGATGGATTCTTGAATAATCCTGAAAAGATTCATTCCCACAAATGCATTGAGCACTTTATCGGTTGGACTCCCTTCAACTTTAACTTTCATTTCATCGTCCGTAGCTTCATGAATGGTAGCCGCCAATTGCTGGGTGCGCTCTTTGATATCCTCCAAACTGATCTCGTCCTTGTTCATGGCCCAAATGGTATCCCGAAGCTCGGAAATGGTGACAAGTGAAAACTGCTTCATTTGTGTAAGCTTTTCCATTAAAAATACCTCGCCTTTATCTATTCCACGTTTGGCAGAATCCGTTATGGAGGTAAGGTATGTGAGCTGCGAACCTATATTATCGTGCAGGTCGCGGGCAATCCGCAAACGTTGTTCTTTTAGGTTTTCTTGTGCCCGAGCCTCGGCCATAGCCTTCTCCAAAGCGGTTTCCCTAGCAAAGTTCTTCGCTTTTACCTTTTGCTCACGAAAAATCACAAAACCGACAATAAGCAGTATGGCCAAAAGAGCTCCGCTACCCATAAGCATACTGTTCCTATTTTTCAGGACTAGCTCACCCTCGACCAGTTCGTTCTTTTGACGGAGTATTTCATTTTCCTTTTGCTCGGACTCGTACTTTTCCTTTAGGTTGAGAACTTCCTTGGCTCTTTCCAAACCTTGTAAACTATCGAGCAAGATCCCATGCTTTTTAAGGTAAGTATG
>JAAEZN010000139.1:3542-4073 GCA_018222835.1 Algicola sp.
ATCTTATAGTTGCCCATATTTTCACTTATTGAAGAAAGTGTTTTTAGAATATCTACCTCGGCTAATGCCAGTCCATGTTGTAATGATTCATTTAGAGCTTCCGTTGCAATACTTTCCGCTTCTCTAAATCTACCTTGTTGATTTAGTGTTTCTGCTATATCATTCTTTAAATGGACTATTACATACCAATCGCCTTTTTCCTTCTGGATTTCCAAAGCTTGCTTAAAATATTCCCTCGCTTTGTCAAATTCCCTTAGACCTTTATGTCCAAGTCCTAAATTATATAATGGTGAGGCAGATTCGAATTGAACACCTAGCGAATTCAACCTTGATATGACTCTTTCGCATATTCAATCACCTTTGGATAATCCTCGAAATGTAAATAAACACTGGCCAAGTTATTGTATGTTAAAGCCTCATAATAACCATGCCCCAAACTCTCATAAATTGCTAGTGCTTTATAAAAATATTCCTTGGAAAGTTCCCATTCATTTATGGCTTGGTACCTACTTCCCAAGTTATTAAAGCTTC
>JAAEZN010000140.1 GCA_018222835.1 Algicola sp.
GGCAGAGCTCTGCAAAAGCTTGTACAGCGGTTCGAATCCGCTCGATGCCTCAAAACCCAGTACTTTGTACTGGGTTTTTTGTTAACTTATCCTTTCTATTTCCTCTTTTATATCAAATTTTTCCTTGGGCAGGAATCCCTTGCTGATCAATACAATGCCACAAATGATCAATACAATGCCCAATCCCTTTTTTATCATTACAATACGATCTTGGGTCAAATAGCGCTTTAACTGTTTGGCCAACACTATTTTCACCAAATCGGTACCAAAATACACCAAGATCACAGTACCAAAAAACACCAACATTCGGTTGGGATTGTTCTCCAAGCTCGGTCCAACCACTATGATCAAACCTAACCAAAATGCAAGAACACCTATATTTATAAAGTTCAATAAAAACCCTTTTACCATTAAGCCCAAATAAGTTCCCTTAGAGGCCTTTACATTCGATTTTTTCTTGGTTTTTTTTACGAACAGATAAATCCCATAAACCAAAAGAATCATTCCCCCGAATACAAATAGACCAGGTTCGTTACTTAGGTTTTCCAATAATTGGAAGCTACTAAAATAGGCAATTATTAAAAAGACAATATCTGCAACTATAACTCCAATATCCAAGCTTACCCCGGCCCTAAAGCCTTCTGTGGCACTTGTTTCCAATAAAACAAAGAAAACAGGACCGATCATAAAGCTCAACAAAAACCCCAAGGGTATCGCCGCTTGAATATCTTCAATCATTATTTAGTTGATTCTTTTTATTTTTCCTCCAAAAAGGGTGTGTTCGTCCATTTTTTTTGGATCTCCATAGACCAGTACTTCTCCACCGGCCTTTACATTCGCCTTTACATAATCCGACGCATAAATTTCGGCATTTCCACCAGCATTCACGCTTATAGTGGTAAATTTTGTTTTAAATGTTTTTCCGTGATAGGATCCTCCTGTGTTGATGATTACATCTTGAGTATTGGAAAATCCTCCTACAAAAATCTCTCCCCCAGAAATTGACTTGATCAATAATTGATCCACTTCACAATTAATTTCCAATTCGCCGCCTTCTTGGGCCTTAAGCTCCAAAACATCTTGGATATAGGTATCATCAGACGAAATTCTTGCATCCTCGTTAACATCTATCACTACCAATTCTTCGGAATGATATAGATCTACGTAGGTTCTATATCCACTAAAAATCTTTACGATTTCCATTCGTATTTTAAGTACGCCATCATTGTTTACAATGGCCACATTCTTGGTATTGGCACCTGTAATGACCGCTTTGTTCTCGTTGGATTTTATCAAGTTAATGGAAATTCCATCAAATCCCTTTACTTCGGTAAACTTTTGTAGGTCTTGGGTTACGGTGGCATCCTGAGCTTCAATAAATTGAGCGGACATAAATAAGATAACAATCGTAAGTAATCTCATGTTATAAAAATTTGGTTCTCAATAGAATAACAAATTTTGTTCCAAAATAGTATTATTTCTTTTTACCGATCAGCGAAAAATCCAAATGTCTTTTTATCAAATCTGTGTTCTTTACCATCACATACACCTCGTCTCCCAATTGGTACATTCGCTTGGTTCTTTCTCCTATAATGGCATACTGGCGTTCATCAAAAACATAATAATCGTCCTTAATGTCCCGGATACGAATCATGCCCTCACATTTATTCTCAATTATTTCCACATAAATGCCCCATTCGGTAACCCCGGAAATTACACCTAAGAATTCTTGATCTTTGTGGTCTTCCATAAATTTTATCTGCATGTATTTTATGGAATCTCTTTCTGCATTGGCTGCCAATAGCTCCATATCGGAAGAATGTTTACATTTTTCTTCGTACAAAGTGGCGTTTGGTGCTTTTTCCTTATCCAGATAATGCTGAAGCAATCTATGGACTATTACATCGGGATATCTTCGGATGGGAGATGTAAAATGTGTGTAGTAATCGAATCCTAACCCGTAGTGACCTATGTTCTCCGTAGTATAAATAGCCTTGCTCATACTGCGAATCGCCAAGGTATCCACTAAATTTTGTTCTTTTTGACCTTTTACATCTTCCAACAACTTATTTAAAGATTGATTAATGGTCTTACTGTCCTTAAGATTGATACTATGTCCAAACTTTGAAATAACACCGTTCAGGGCCAATAATTTATCTTCGTCCGGCTTGTCGTGCACACGGTACACAAATGTTTTTTTCTGCTTACCAATATACTCAGCTACCTTTCTATTGGCCAACAGCATAAACTCTTCGATAAGTTTATTGGCATCCTTCGCCTCTTTAAAATAAACACCTACGGGTTGGTTTTCTTCGGATAGATGAAATTTCACCTCTATCTTATCAAACGAGATCGCCCCTGCATCCATTCGGGCCTTTCGCATGATCTTGGCCAATCCATCAAATGTCAAGACGGCATCAACAATATCATCGGATACCGAATATGCTTTTCCACGTATGGATATTTCTTTTGGAATTTTATTTTGTTCTGTTTCAATAATATGCTGTGCCTCTTCGTATGCAAAACGTTCGTTGGAGTTAATGGCCGTTCTACCAAACCATTGGTTTACCAAACGCGCGTTGTTGTCCATTTCAAAAACTGCGGAGAACGTATATTTTTCCTCGTTAGGCCTTAAGGAACATGCTTGGTTGGACAAGACTTCCGGCAACATGGGCACAACACGATCTACCAAATACACAGATGTGGCCCTATTGTATGCTTCTTCCTCTAAAATTGAATCGGGCCTAACATAATGGGAAACATCGGCGATATGGATGCCGATTTCATAGTTCCCATTTTCCAATTGTTGAAAAGAAAGCGCATCATCAAAATCCTTTGCATCTTTTGGATCAATGGTAAACGTTAGAACATCGCGCATATCTCTTCGATTGGCGATTTCTGACTCTTTTATACTGGTATCCAGTGTTTTGGCATATTGTTCCACTTCGTACGGAAACTCGTTCGGAAGACCATATTCCGCTAAAATTGCATGTATCTCTGTATGGTGCTCACCAGGTCTTCCCAACACTTCTATTATCTCTCCGTAAGGCGATTCGGCATCTTTGGGCCAATCTCCAAGATGCACCAAAACTTTATCGCCATCATTGGCATTCTTTAGTTTTTCTGGCGGAATAAAAATATCGGTGTACATTCTGGCATCTGTAGGACGAACAAATGCAAACCTCTTTTGTTTGTCCACTATACCTACATAAGACGTTTTTTTCCTTTCGAGTATTTTGGAAATTTCGCCTTCCATTTTCTTACTCTTTTTCCGTGGTCTTATAAACACTTCAACAGTATCTCCATGAAAAGCTCTGTTCAGATTATTGTTCTGAACAAATACATCGTCTTCCAATTCATCTACGATAATGTAAGCATTGCCACTTGTGGTAAGATCTACCTTTCCTGTAAAGTAAGTGTGTAGAGACGGTTTCATTTGGTATTTGCCACGATCTACCTCTACTATGCGGTCGCTTGCTCTTAATTGGCCTAATCGCTTGATCAATAGGTTTCTATCTTGTGTATCGGTAACACCTAATTTAGAAGCTATTTGCTTGTAATTGAATGTTTTGGACGGTTCTTTTTCCAGGATGGTAAAAATGCCCTTCGTTATTTCATTCTTTCGCTGACTACTTGCCCTCTTCTTTTTCTTTGACATTAACGTCCTTATTTTTTTGAAAAATACAAATTATAATCCTTGACCAACAAGGAAAGGAAGAGTAATCACAAACAAAACCTCTTTTATCAACAATTATCAATATTATCTTTTTTCTTCTTTTTAAAATTTTATAAAAATGATGATTATGATGGATTGTTGAAATGTGGAATAACATTTTCGGAAAAAAGTTGCTTTGAACAGAGGAAATATTTTGTTCACAATTTGTCAGCTAACAAGAAAATTAATAATCAGGCTTTTATATTTTTTATTCACGGTTTTTAATAACCGTTGTCAACATCAATTTATTGAAAAGTTAATGTGTTTTTAATGTTAATTACCTAACATAAATGTTTCATATTCGTTGATTAATTTTTAAAGAAATCTATAGTCA
>JAAEZN010000037.1:0-8318 GCA_018222835.1 Algicola sp.
ATGTAATCCTAGAGGACAACGTGGATATAGGTGCCGGAACTACAATTGACCGGGCCACATTGGGCTCTACTATATTAAGGAGAGGCGTAAAATTGGATAATCAAATCCAGATCGCTCATAACGTAGAGATTGGCGAACATACCGCCATAGCAGCCCAAACCGGTGTAGCAGGCTCTACTAAAATTGGTAAAAACTGTCTGATAGGCGGCCAAGTGGGGATTGTAGGGCACATCACCATTGGTGATAGGGTCCGCATACAGGCACAGTCCGGAATCGGAAGAAATGTAAAAGACGATGAAGTACTTCAGGGCTCACCAGCCTTAAATTATGGAGACTTCAACAAATCATACGTACACTTTAAGAATTTACCAAAATTGGCAAATCAAATCTCCAACATAGAAAAAAAGGTTGAAGGTGAGTAAAACAAGTAACAAGCAACGCACAATAGCTAAAAAAGTAACCCTACAAGGCGTAGGGTTACATACAGGTGAAAATGTAACAATGAGTTTTCTTCCAGCGGACGAAAACCATGGTTATGCATTTAAAAGAATAGATTTAGAGGGCGAACCCATTATTGAGGCAGACGCCAACTATGTGGTAAATACCCAAAGAGGGACCAATCTTGAAAAGAATGGTGTAAAAATCCACACCTCGGAGCACGTACTGGCTGCTTTGGTCGGTTTGGATATTGATAACGTTTTGATTGAATTGGACGCCCCAGAACCACCGATCATGGATGGTTCTTCCAAATTTTTTGTTGAAGCCTTGGAAGAGGCCGGCATAGTGGAGCAGGAGCAGGAGCGTGAAGAATATGTGGTAAAAGATGTGATTTCCTATAAAGATGAAACCACCGGAAGCGAAATTACCATAATTCCCGCCGATGAATATCAGGTGACCACCATGGTGGACTTTGGAACCAAGGTCTTGGGAACACAAAATGCCACTTTGGAAAGAATGTCCGATTTTAAGAAAGAAATAGCGGACGCCCGTACTTTCAGTTTCCTTCATGAACTCGAAATGTTGTTGGAGCATGGACTTATAAAGGGAGGTGACCTAAATAATGCCATTGTTTATGTGGACAAGGAAATCTCTGAGCCCACCATGAAAAAATTGGAGAAAGCTTTTGGAAAAGAAAAGCTCTCCGTAAAACCCAATGGTATTTTAGACAACCTAACCCTACACCATCCCAACGAGGCTGCACGCCATAAATTATTAGATGTAATAGGTGATTTGGCATTGTCAGGAACCAGAATTAAAGGTAAGGTAATTGCCAATAAACCGGGGCATTTTGTAAACACCCAGTTTGCAAAAAAACTGTCCAAAATCATCAAAATAGAGAAAAGGAACAAAGTTCCTACTTACGACCTAAACCAGGAACCGTTGATGGATGTCAACGAAATTATGGCCAGGTTGCCGCATCGCCCTCCATTTTTATTGGTGGACAAGATTCTGGAACTTTCCGATACCCACGTAGTGGGAGTAAAAAACGTGACCATGAACGAGCCCTTCTTTGTGGGCCATTTTCCTGGTGCACCGGTAATGCCAGGGGTGTTGCAAGTGGAAGCAATGGCTCAAACAGGAGGAATTCTTGTATTGAGCACTGTTCCCGACCCGGAAAACTACCTCACTTTTTTCATGAAAATCGATAAGGTGAAATTTAAACAACAAGTAGTCCCGGGCGATACCTTAATATTTAAATGTGATTTGATTTCCCCCATTCGAAGGGGGATTTGCCACATGCAAGCCTATGCTTATGCCAATGGAAAACTGGTTTCAGAAGCAGAATTAATGGCACAGATCGTAAAAACAAAAAACACAGATTCGTAGATGAACCAACCGTTAGCATATGTACACCCGGGAGCCAAAATTGCCAAAAATGTGGTGATAGAGCCCTTCACCACGATACACAACAACGTAACGATTGGTGAGGGAACTTGGATTGGTTCCAACGTAACCATAATGGAAGGAGCCCGTATCGGAAAAAATTGCAATATTTTTCCAGGTGCCGTAATTTCCGCAATGCCTCAAGACTTAAAATACCAAGGCGAGGATACAACAGTGATTATTGGCGACAATACAACCATTCGTGAGTGTGCCACCATTAACAAGGGTACTTCCGACCGAATGAAAACAGTGATTGGAAACAATTGCCTAATTATGGCCTATTGTCATGTAGCGCACGATTGTTTTGTGGGCGATGGCTGTATCTTCAGTAACAACTCTACTTTGGCAGGACATGTCACCATTGGGCAAAATGTAGTTTTGGCCGGGATGGTCGCCGTTCATCAGTTCGTTTCAATCGGTAATCACGCCTTTGTAACAGGTGGTTCCTTGGTCCGTAAAGATGTACCACCTTATGTAAAGGCGGCTAGAGAGCCTCTTTCCTATGTAGGCATCAACTCCATTGGATTACGAAGAAGAGGTTTCGAATCGGATAAGATTCGTGAGATTCAAAATATTTACAGACTACTCTATCAACAAAATTATAATAATTCCCAAGCCGCGTCCATTATCGAAGCCGAAATGGAAGCGACCCCGGAAAGGGATGAAATTCTCCAATTCATCAGAGATTCGCAGCGTGGAATTATGAAAGGTTATTTCAGTTCAAATTAAATTTATGGCAAGTACTTCTGATATAAGAAAAGGATTGTGCATCAAATACAATCACGATATCTACAAGATTGTAGAATTTCTTCATGTTAAACCCGGCAAAGGTCCAGCGTTTGTCCGAACTAAATTGAAAAGTGTTACTACAGGTAAAGTGCTCGACAACACTTTTTCTGCTGGTCACAAAATTGACGATGTTCGTGTGGAAACACGTAGTTATCAATTTTTGTACAATGAAGGGGAAACATACCACTTCATGAACACTGATGATTACACACAAATTGCCTTGCAAAGAGATGCATTGGACGCATATGACCTTTTGAAGGAAGGCGAAGTGGTGACCATTATTTTCAATGCAGAGGACAATATGCCCCTTTCTGTTGAGATGCCTGCCAGTGTTGTATTGGAAATAACCCATACCGAGCCTGGCGTAAAAGGAAATACCGCTACAAATGCAACTAAACCTGCCACTGTTGAGACAGGGGCAATCATAAATGTGCCATTGTTCATCAACGAAGGGGACAAGATCAAAATCGACACGGAGAAGGGCGCATATTTAGAACGTGCTAAAGAATAGCCTAAATGAAATTCCCTAAAACCTATACGCTTAAGGGCATATCGGAAATCATTGATGCCGATTTTGTAGGGGGTGAAGACTTCCCGGTCTTGGGCATGAACGAAATCCATGTGGTGGAAGAAGGGGATATTGTATTTGTGGATCATCCCAAATATTACGACAAAGCCCTTAAATCCAGAGCTACGGTGGTACTCATCAACAAAGAGGTAGAGTGCCCCGAAGGTAAGGCCTTATTGATTTCGGACGACCCTTTTAGGGATTTCAATAAGCTTACCAATCATTTTAAACCGTTTAAAAGTGCTAATTCTGCTATTGCGGAATCGGCTACAATAGGCAAGGGCACCATAATCCAACCCAATGTATTTATTGGCAACCATGTGAACATTGGTAAAAACTGTGTGGTTCATCCTAACGTAACCATTTACGACGGATGTATTCTTGGTGATAATGTCACCATTCATGCAGGTACCGTTCTGGGAGCAGATGCATTCTACTACAAAAACAGGCCCGAGGGTTTCGATAAACTGCTTTCAGGCGGCAATGTCGTTATCGAGGATAACGTGGATATTGGCTCAGGATGTACCATTGATCGAGGGGTGACCGGCTCCACTACTATAAAAGAAGGCGCCAAATTGGACAATCAAATTCAAGTGGGGCACGACACCGTAATCGGTAAAAAATGTTTGATTGCCTCGCATGTTGGAATTGCCGGTTGCTGTATTATTGAAGATGAAGTCACATTATGGGGACAAGTGGGCATCACAAGTGGAGCCACCATAGGCAAGAAGGCTGTGATTTTGGCCCAATCGGGTGTATCCAAATCCCTTGAAGGTGGTAAAACCTATTTTGGGTATCCAGCTGAAGAAGCAAGAGAAAAACTAAAACAAATTGCTTCAATAAAAAAGATTCCAGAAATCTTGAAAAAACTGAAAAAGATTTAAGAAATCAATAGAAAAAAACTTTAGTAAACCATATTTTTGCATCTCTACATTAAGTTAAATATATGAGCGTCTTAGTAAACAAGGATTCAAACATAATTGTACAAGGATTTACAGGTAGTGAAGGAACTTTTCACGCCGAACAAATGATTGAATACGGAACCAACGTAGTTGGTGGTGTGACCCCGGGAAAAGGTGGTCAGGAACATTTGGGAAAACCAGTTTTCAACACAGTTGAAGAAGCTGTAAAAGAAGTTGGTGCCGATACCACGATTATTTTTGTTCCACCTGCATTTGCTGCAGATGCCATTATGGAGGCTGCTGATGCAGGAATCAAGGTGATCATTACCATTACGGAAGGTATTCCAGTAGCTGATATGGTAAAAGCCAACGATTACATTAAGGATATGGACTGTACATTGATTGGTCCAAACTGTCCAGGTGTGATTACTCCGGGAGAAGCAAAAGTTGGTATTATGCCAGGGTTTGTCTTCAAAAAAGGAAAAGTAGGAATCGTTTCTAAATCTGGAACATTGACTTACGAAGCTGCTGACCAAGTAGTACGCCAAGGATTGGGAATTACTACCGCAATCGGTATTGGTGGTGACCCGATTATCGGAACAACTACAAAGCAAGCTGTGGAATTGTTGATCAACGACCCAGAAACCGAGTGTGTTGTTATGATCGGTGAAATCGGAGGTCAGTTAGAAGCCGAGGCAGCCAGATGGTACAAGCAAAGCGGGAGCAAAAAGCCAGTTGTAGGCTTTATTGCAGGTGAAACTGCACCTGCAGGCCGTACTATGGGCCACGCAGGAGCTATTGTTGGTGGTAGCGATGATACTGCCCAAGCCAAGAAAAAGATTATGAGGGACTGTGGTATCCACGTAGTCGATTCTCCGGCCGAAATTGGCGCTAAAGTAAAAGAAGTGGCTGGGTAACCAACCGTTAAATCCATACTAAATCCCGTTTTATGCGGGATTTTTTTTCGTCTAAACATAAAACAACACCTATATTTGGTTAATAACCATTCAAACACAATAGTAGTATGAAACTTTTGGAAGGGAAAAACATAATTATAACAGGAGCGAGTAGGGGTATTGGTAAAGGAATTGCCGAAGTATTTGCCAAACATGGAGCAAATGTGGCATTTACCTACAGTTCTAGCGAAGCTCCGGCGTTGGAGCTGGAAAAAGAATTGACCGAAATGGGCGTTAAGGCCAAAGCATACAAAAGTAATGCCGCCAGTTTTGAAGAATCTGAAGCTCTAGTAGCACAGGTTTTGGAGGATTTTGATGGCAGAATCGATGTGCTTATCAATAATGCAGGAATCACCAAGGATAATTTATTGATGAGAATGGGCGAGGACGATTTTGATAAAGTAATCGAGATTAACCTAAAGTCTGTCTTCAATATGACCAAGGCTGTACAACGCACCATGTTGAAGCAACGTAAAGGCTCCATAATCAATATGAGTAGTGTAGTTGGTGTAAAAGGTAATGCCGGACAGACCAACTATGCAGCTTCCAAAGCAGGAATGATCGGTTTTACCAAGTCCGTTGCCTTGGAGCTGGGGTCTAGAAACATCCGTTGTAACGCTATTGCCCCAGGTTTTATAGAAACTGAAATGACCGATAAACTGGATGAAAAAACTGTTCAGGGATGGAGGGATAATATTCCATTAAAGCGTGGCGGTAGCCCCGAAGATGTTGCTAATGCATGTGTTTTCTTGGCATCTGACCTATCTGACTATGTAACTGGACAGGTATTGAACGTAGATGGTGGAATGTTAACATAGATGGATGGAGCTGAGCACGGTACTTCTTATTGTATTAGCAGTTGCTGCCGCGCTAAGCCTTGCTTATTATCAATATTTTTATAAAAATCCCGGAAGGGGTTCACTTAAATTTATATTGGCCGCACTGAGGTTTATAACCTTGTTTTGCGGCCTTTTACTTTTAATAAATCCAAAACTTGTAAGCAAAGATTATTTCATAGAAAAGGCCAACCTTATATTACTAGTGGATAATTCCTCGTCCATGGAAGATACGTCTTCTATAAACCAGATATCCCAGGCTCTCGAGCAGATTAAGCAGAATAATGCTATAAACGAACGGTTCACCCTTCATCAATACGGGTTTGGGAATAGCATTACCGCAACGGACTCCATTAGATTTGATGAAGGAAATACGGATATTTCCAATGCATTATCTACCTTAAACGATGTTTTTGTGAATGGAAACAACTCCGTAATTCTGTTCTCAGATGGCAATCAAACTTTAGGTAGGGATTACGAATACATCAATTTGAATGAGAATATCACCGTAATTCCAGTAGTAGTTGGCGATACCACACAGTATGAGGATATTTCCGTAGGACTTATCAATGTAAACAAATACGCATTTTTACGAAATAGCTTCCCTATAGAAACCTCTATTCGCTATCAGGGAAAAAGTTCGGCAAATAGTACGGTTTCCATTTCCATAAATGGAAACAGGGTACACCAAGAACGGATCAATCTTAGTGCCGACAACAATAGTCGAACCATACAAACTCTGGTCAAGGCCCAAAGTGTAGGTGTAAAAACCATTAAAATTGAAGTCAGCCCTTTGGAAAATGAACGAAACTTGACCAACAATTCCAAAGAAACGGCCATCGAGGTAATCGATGAAAAAACCAACGTAGCTATAATAGCCGACATGCTTCACCCGGATATTGGGGCACTTAAAAAATCTATTGAATCCAACGAGCAACGTTCCGTAACCCTTTTAAAACCAAATGCTATTCAGTCCGACTTGGAAGAGGCAGGTTTGATTATCCTCTATCAACCCAATAGAAATTTTAGGAACGTATATGAGTTTTTGGGAAATACAGGTGCTAATTATTTTACCATAACGGGAACTAAAACAGATTGGAATTTTGTGAATGCTGCCCAAAAAAGCTTTACTATTTCCGGCAGTAGGCAGTCCGAGGATATTTTGCCCATACTAAACAATACATTTGGTTTATTTGGTTTGGGGGAATTCGCCGTAGATGACTTTCCGCCCCTGCTAGGTTTACTTGGCGACATACAACTGCATAAGGAGAGTGAAAATTTAATGTTCCAACAATTACAAGGTATTGGTTTGGACAAACCTTTGTTCGCTATTCTCACAGAAGAAAATGTAAAAGAAGCCGTACTATTTGGGGAAAATGTTTGGCGATGGCGGGCACAAGTGTATCGAAATGAGCAGAACTTTGGAAAGTTTGACGACTTTATTGGAAATTTAATGGTATATCTAGGCTCCAACAATCAACGAAACCGGTTGGAACTGGACTACGAGCTTGTTTTTGATAATGCAAGTATGGCCAAAATTAGGGCTTCATATTTTGATGAAAGCTATCAGTTTGATGCCAATGCCAACATTTCTGTTAAAATTGAAGGAAAGGATGGTGACTTTTCCAGGGTTACGCCCTTACTGCTAAAAGGAAATTTTTACGAAGTGGACCTCAGTAATTTGGGACCGGGATCTTATAATTTTACCGTCACCGTACAAAATGAAAACTTGAGTAGATCAGGGAGTTTTCGGATTTTGGATTTTAACCCGGAAAAACAACTGATTTCGGCCAACTATAAAAAAATGGACCGCTTGGCTTCCAAAAATAATGGACAGCTTCATTTTTTGGATAACTTAAAAGCCTTACAGTCGGAACTGTCGTCTTCCGATAAATTTCTACCTGTTCAAAAGAGCAGGGAGAATGTCGTATCTTTAATAGATTTCCGTATTTTATTGGGAATAGTAGTACTGTCCCTAGCAACGGAATGGTTCATCAGAAAATATAATGGATTAATATAAATAGAAGTAAAAATGGATAAATTGCCCAAGATTGCGTTGCCTGTATTGGCAACTGTTATTTTCTTAATTATTATCGTATCTAAATCCGCAGTAACCATAGGTTCGGGTGAGGCAGGTGTGCTTTATAAAACCTTTGGAGGGGGTGTGGTTACCGAAAATCCGCCACTTGGAGAAGGGTTTCACCTAGTGGCACCATGGAACAGGGTGTATGTTTATGAGGTGAGACAACAAGAGAAGACGGAAAAAATGAATGTACTCTCATCAAACGGACTTGATATAAAATTAGAAGCTTCCGTATGGTTTCAACCCAAATACAACGAATTAGGGAAACTCCATCAAGAAAAGAGCGAGCAATATATAGAT
>JAAEZN010000037.1:8328-30765 GCA_018222835.1 Algicola sp.
TATATAGATAGGGTGCTTCTTCCAGCTATCCGTTCTGCTGCCAGGAGTGTTGTGGGAAGATATACACCCGAGCAATTATACTCCAGTAAGCGAGATGCGATACAACAAGAGATATTTGAGGAAACCCAAAAAATTGTTGAAGATCAATATATTCAGCTAAACGAGGTTTTGGTTAGAGATGTAACTCTGCCACCAACTATTAAAGATGCGATTGAACGTAAATTAAAGCAAGAACAGGAATCTTTAGAGTATGAGTTTAGGCTAGTGACCGCAGAAAAAGAAGCAGAGAAAGTTCGAATAGAGGCTCAAGGAAAGGCAGATGCCAACCGCATTTTAAGTGCTTCGTTAACCGATAAAATATTGCAGGACAAAGGTATAGATGCCACTATAAAACTATCGGAATCGCCAAACACCAAAGTAATAGTAGTGGGGTCCGGAGATGATGGTTTGCCATTAATTTTAGGAAATAACTAAATAACCCTTTTTTGATTTAAAAATATATTTTATTTTTGAGCCACAATGAGAAACAAAAACACACATCATCATTTTTATACTTGCCCTCAAGCGAGATAGAAATGTATTGTTGTTTTTAAAATATATTCTAACCCGTTTGAGAAATCAAACGGGTTTATTTTTTGTACCCATTTGGTTTTTCAAACAAAAAATTGAAAAATGACAAAAATTAGAATTGCTGTTCAGAAAAGTGGACGCTTAAACGAGGATTCCCTCAAGATTTTAAAAGATTGTGGTATTTCCATAGACAATGGGAAGGATCAACTGAAAGCTACCTCACGGAATTTTCCTTTGGAAGTATTTTATTTACGGAATGGGGACATCCCACAATATTTAAGGGACGGGGTAGTGGACATTGCCATTATCGGAGAAAATGTTTTGACAGAGAAGGGAAACGATATTTCCATTGCGGAACGATTGGGATTCTCCAAATGCCGTGTATCCCTCGCTGTGCCCAAGAACGAGACTTATAACTCCATCAAGGATTTTGAAGGGAAGAAAATTGCCACTTCCTATCCAAATACGGTCAAGGAATATTTAGATGCCAAAGGTGTGAATGCGGAACTTCACATAATTAATGGCTCTGTAGAAATTGCTCCGAACATTGGACTGGCCTATGGTATCTGCGATATTGTTTCGAGTGGTAGCACCTTGTTTAAAAACAACCTGAAAGAAGTAGAGGTAATGCTTAAAAGTGAAGCAGTACTTGCTGTATCGCCCACTATTACCGAAGAACGAAAAGAGCTATTGAAAAAAATCCAGTTCAGAATCAAATCCGTATTACAGGCCCGACAAAACAAGTATGTATTAATGAACGCCCCAAATGAGAAGCTGGATGAAATTATTTCGATACTTCCGGGAATGCGAAGCCCCACAGTGCTGCCATTGGCAGAAGAAGGTTGGAGCTCAGTGCACACCGTAATCAATCGAGAAACATTTTGGGAGGTTATCGATGAGCTCAAAGAAGCTGGTGCCGAAGGTATCTTGGTTTGTCCAATCGAAAAAATGGTGCTTTAATTTGAAATCCATGAAAGGGCAATTCAATATAAAATGGATTCCAGAAGAGAATCTATCCTCAATTCTACCTTTGGCTTATGTGCTAAATGACAAGAAAGTCTCTATGGATGTATTAGAGCAACGTTTGTCGGTTATGATTCCAATGGGATATAAATGTATAGGTGTTTATGACCAAGAAAGACTGGTCGGTATTTGTGGGGTCTGGGAGCTGAACAAGCTCTATGCAGGTAAGCATTTGGAGCCGGATAATGTTATTATCGACCCAGAGTATCAAGGAAAAAAGATTGGTGACCTTATGATGTCCTTTTTAACCGATTATGCCAAATCCATTGGTTGCGAAACCATGGAGCTTAACTGTTACGCCAAAAATAACAGGGGCAAACAATTCTGGGAAAATCAAGGTTATGAAGCCTTGGGCTTTCACATGATCAAAAGACTTAAGCCATGAAAAAGTTTATAAATCCAACTAAAAGTAGATGGCCACAGCTCTTGCAAAGGCCCACACAAACAGTATCCGACATCGAAGGTACGGTAAACAATATTTTTAAGGAGGTACAATCCGGTGGTGACGCAATAATCAAAAAATATACTTCTAAATTTGATAGAGTTGACCTAGATTCAATTTTGGTAACCACTTCCGAAATTGAGCAAGCCAACGACTTGGTTTCAGAAGCTTTAAAACAGGCCATTAACTTGGCCAAATCCAATATTGAAAAGTTTCACACGGCTCAAAAAACAAAGAAGGTCGAAGTCGAAACCATGCCGGGAGTAGAATGTTGGCAAGAAAAACGCCCAATTCAAAAAGTGGGGTTATATATCCCCGGAGGAACAGCCCCTTTGTTTTCGACTATTTTAATGTTGGCAATCCCAGCCAAACTAGCAGGGTGCCAAGAAATTGTACTTTGTAGCCCACCCGATAAAAACGGTAAAATCAATCCTGCCATTTTATACGCAGCACAATTATGCGGAGTATCTCAAATTTTTAAGGTAGGTGGTATCCAAGCTATCGCTGGAATGACCTTTGGCACGGAATGTATTCCAAAAGTGTATAAAATCTTTGGCCCGGGCAACCAATTTGTAACCGTTGCAAAGCAATTGGCCACCAAATATGGCGTGGCAATAGACATGCCAGCAGGCCCCAGTGAGTTGTTGGTAGTTGCTGATGATTCTGCAAATCCAGCATTTGTGGCTTCAGATTTATTGAGTCAGGCCGAGCATGGCGTGGACAGCCAAGTAATCTTGGTCTCAACATCGGAAAAGCTGATCAATATTGTGGAAGAGGAAATTAAAAGTCAAATTGAGCAATTGCCAAGAGCGGAGATTGCTCAAAAATCCATTGAGAACAGTAGATTGATCTTGGTAAAGGATGATGAGGAAGCTCTAGAGCTCATTAACGAATACGGTCCCGAACACTTTATCGTTTGCATGAAGAATGAACCATATTATCTTCAAAACATTCAGAATGCAGGCTCGGTATTCGTAGGAAATTATACGCCCGAAAGTGCCGGGGATTATGCTTCTGGCACTAACCATACCTTACCTACAAACGGTTACGCCAAACAATACAGCGGTGTAAATCTGGATAGTTTTATGAAGAGTATGACCTTTCAGAAAATATCGAAAAAAGGAATTCAGGGAATTGGAAATGCTATTGAATTAATGGCAGAGGCAGAAGGTTTACAAGCACACAAGAATGCAGTAACCCTTAGATTAAAAAGTTTGAAATAATGAAAGGATTTGATTTGAATAGGTTGGTGAGAGAGTCGGTTCAAAAACTACAACCATACTCTTCGGCACGGGACGAATACGTTTCCGATGGCTCCGAGATGCTGTTTCTGGACGCTAACGAGAATCCTTTCGATAACGGGGTTAACCGATACCCAGACCCATACCAGCGGAGCTTAAAATCTTTGTTGGCCGAGCAAAAGGGAGTATCGGAAAGCCAAATTTTATTAGGAAACGGGAGCGACGAGGTCCTAGATTTAATTTACAGGGCCTTTTGTGAGCCAAACCGCGATAATATTATAACCTTACCACCTACATACGGTATGTACAAAGTATTGTCCGGTATAAATGCAATTGAGAATAGGGAAGTGTTGTTGACCTCTGATTTTGAGCCCGATGTTGATGAAATTCTAAAAATTGTTGACGCTAATTCCAAGTTGCTTTTTATTTGTTCACCCAACAACCCTACGGGAAATTCCTTTAAAGGAAAAGGTATTGAAAAACTATTGGAATCATTTAATGGAATAGTTGTAGTTGATGAGGCCTACATTGATTTTTCTAAGGATGAAAGCTGGTTGTCCCAACTAGATAAGTATCCAAATTTGATTGTAACTCAAACCCTTTCCAAAGCCTTCGGATTGGCAGGAATTCGATTAGGTATATGCTATGCATCAGAAGGGACTATCGGGGTTTTAAACAAAATTAAGCCACCTTACAATGTCAATCAACTAACTCAGCAAAGAGCATTAGAACGTGTTTTGAACCAAGATTTAGTGAACCAAGAAGTGCAGCAGATTCTCAAAGAAAGAACTGAATTGATTAAAGCACTGGACAGTTTGGAATTTGTATCGGCCTTGTACCCGACCGATGCCAATTTTGTGCTGGCAAAAGTGGATGATGCCAACAAACGCTACCAACAATTGCTGGATAAACAAGTGGTAGTCCGCAATCGAAGTACACAACCACTCTGTGAAAATACTTTGCGATTTACCGTGGGCACACCAGAAGAAAACAAAAAATTGATAGCCATTTTAAAAGAATTGAAATAATGGGCAAGAAAGTACTATTTATTGATCGTGATGGAACCATAATAAAGGAAACTGTAGATGAACAGATTGATGCCTTTGAAAAAATGATTTTTTACCCCAAAGCATTCACCTATCTGGGGAAAATCGCAAAAGAGTTGGATTACGAATTGGTGATGATTACCAATCAAGATGGTTTGGGTACGGATATTTTTCCTGAAGATACCTTTTGGCCCGTACACAACTTTATTATAAAATCCTTTGAAAATGAAGGAGTCGTGTTCGACAATGTTTTTATTGACAGGACATTCCCAAAAGATAACGCCGATACCCGTAAACCTGGTACTGGTATGTTGACTTCTTATTTTTCCAAAGATTATGATTTGGAAAATTCTTTTGTGATCGGGGACCGTTTGACCGATGTGGAATTAGCCAAAAACTTAGGTGCAAAAGGAATTTTCATCAATGATGAAACCCATTTGGGGACAGGCGAGATTACTGTAAAACGCGAAGAATTGGACGATTTCATCGCTCTCGAAAGCAATGACTGGGAAAAAATCTACGAGTTCCTAAAGTTGGAAAATCGTATTGCCGAAATCACCCGTAAAACGAACGAGACAGATATTCACATAAAAATAAATCTTGATGGAACTGGAAAAAGTAACATCAATACGGGCTTGGCATTTTTCGACCACATGTTGGACCAATTGGCCAGACATGGCCAAATGGATCTAGAGATCAAAGTGAATGGTGATTTGGAAGTGGATGAACACCACACCATTGAAGATACCGCTATTGCGCTAGGCGAATTGTTTTCCAAAGCATTGGGGAATAAATTGGGTATAGAACGCTATGGTTTTGCTTTACCCATGGATGATTGCTTGGCACAAGTAACAATCGATTTTGGAGGAAGAAACTGGTTGGTTTGGGATACCCAGTTCAAGCGAGAAAAAGTGGGGGATATGCCCACAGAAATGTTTATGCACTTTTTTAAATCGTTTACTGATGGCGCCAAGGCCAATTTGAACATCAAAGCTGAAGGAACCAACGAACACCATAAAATTGAGGCCATATTCAAGGCTTTTGCCAAATCCATTAAAATGGCGGTAAAACGGGATGCAGAAAAAATGGTTTTGCCTTCAACAAAGGGTATGTTGTAAACACATGTTATTTCGAAGGAGTTTACGACTGAGAAATCTAGATTTCTCGCTATGCTCGAAATGACACCAAGATTATAAATAAATGAAAATTGTAATAATTGATTACGGCGCTGGAAACATCCAAAGCATCATATTTGCCATAAAACGACTTGGTTTTGAAGCTGTTTTGAGCCATGATGCCGAGGAAATCCGAAATGCGGATAAAGTGATTTTTCCAGGGGTTGGCGAGGCTAGTTCAGCTATGACAAAATTAAGGGCTACAGGGTTGGACAAGCTTATTCCAACACTAAAACAACCTGTTTTGGGCATCTGTTTGGGAATGCAGCTTATGTGCCATTCATCTGAGGAAGGGAACACCGATGGTTTGGGGATTTTTGATTTGGATGTGGTGAAGTTCTCCAACAATATAAAGGTCCCACAAATTGGATGGAACCAGGTTTCAGATTTAAAAAGTGAACTTTTCACCAATATTCCCGATAAATCATACATCTATTTAGTGCATAGTTTTTATGCTCCAATTGGTGTGGAGACTATTGCCACATCGGAATATGATGTAACCTATAGTGCTGCTCTACAAAAAGGTAATTTTTATGGGGTACAATTTCACCCAGAAAAGAGTAGCGATGTGGGCAGTGAAATTTTGCGGAATTTTTTATCCATTTCCTAAGCTATGGAGTTTCAGATATCGACAGACAAGAATAAGCTGGACATTAAAAAAGTTCATCAAGAGATTACTTCAACTTATTGGGGTAAGGGGCGAACTTGGGAAGAAACTTTAATGACCATTGGTAAAAGTATTTGTTTTGGCATGTACAGCAAAGAAGATGAACAAATCGCTTATGCCAGAATGATGACGGATGGCCTTGTCTTTGCCTATATAATGGATGTTGTGGTATTCGACCCAAATAAAGGAAAAGGACTTGGAAAAGAACTGGTTCAACATATTTTGAATCAGTCTGAAGTTAAAAAAGTCAACACCGTAGCACTAAAAACATTGGACGCCCATAGCTTTTATGAAAGTTTAGGTTTTAAAAAAGTAGGAGATTCAAAAATGTGGATGTCCATTGAACGAGTAAAATATGATTAAAAAATGAGATTGATTCCAGCTATAGATATCATAGACGGGAAATGCGTACGACTTTCCAAAGGAGATTACAACACTAAAAAAGTGTACAACGAAAATCCATTGGAGGTGGCCAAAGAGTTTGAGGCACATGGTATCCAATACTTACATTTGGTAGATTTGGATGGTGCCAAATCCAAACATATTGTAAACCATAAGGTTTTGGAGACCATAGCATCAAAAACAAACCTACAAATTGATTTTGGCGGAGGATTAAAATCTGATGAAGACTTGCACATTGCCTTTGAAAGTGGTGCAAATCAAATTACAGGCGGTAGCATTGCTGTTAAGGATCGAGAAACATTTTTAGGCTGGTTGCAGACTCATGGTGCCGAAAAAATAATCTTGGGGGCAGATGCCAACAATGAGAAAGTAGCCGTTTCGGGCTGGCTAGAGGAATCGGATATGGAACTCGTACCTTTTGTTCAACAATATCAATCCGAAGGAGTCCAATATGTGATTTGTACGGATATAAGCAAGGATGGCATGTTACAAGGCCCTGCTTTCGACTTGTATGAAAAAATGTTATCCGAAACCAAAAAAGGCTTAAATTTAATTGCCAGTGGTGGAATCTCCACTTTTGATGAACTCCCCAAACTTGCTGAAATTGGTTGTGAAGGCACAATCATAGGCAAAGCCATTTATGAAGGTAAAATCAGTTTAAAACAATTGGAACATTATATTCTGGAAAATGGATAAAGAAAGAGAACTCCAAGAAGAATTGGTTTGGAATGCAGGGTATCGAATGAACGAAAGCCTGAGAATGATCAAGATTTGTTTGGATCAATTATCGGAAGAACAAGTCTGGCAAAAACCAAATGAGTCGAGCAACAGTATTGCCAATCTCATTCTTCACCTTTGCGGAAACATTACCCAATACGGGATTGCCTCCATACAGAATTTGGATGATGAACGTAAACGTGACGAGGAGTTTTTAACAGATTCGGGATATACCAAAGTCGATCTTATAAAAAAACTAGAAGATACCATCGACGAGGCCAAAAGAGCCTTTTACGATGCACCATTGAGCGAATTGTTGAGAAAACGTTATGTCCAAGGGTTTAATTTCTCTGGAGTCGGCAACATAATCCATGTCACTGAGCACTTATCTTATCATACAGGTCAAATTGCACTGTACACCAAAATGTTGAACAATCAGGATCTTGGGTTTTATTCCGGAGTAAACTTGAATGTAAAGAATGAATAACTCAAACGCATCATGCTGAACCTGTTTCAGCATCTCATCAATAAAGAACAATATGCTTACAAAAAGAATAATCCCCTGTCTTGATATAAAAAATGGAAGAACTGTAAAAGGAGTCAACTTTGTGGATCTACGCGATGCGGGCGACCCTGTGGAATTGGCGTCTATTTATGCCAAAGCAGGGGCAGATGAATTGGTTTTTCTTGATATTTCAGCAACAGAAGAGAAAAGAAAGACCTTGGCCGAATTGGTGTATCACGTAGCCGAAACTATTAATATCCCTTTTACTGTGGGTGGAGGAATTTCTTCTGTGGAAGATGTGGATATTCTCCTTAAAAACGGAGCCGATAAGGTTTCCATCAATTCCTCAGCCGTAAAAAGACCTGAATTGATCAATGAATTGGTTGCCAAATTCGGTTCGCAATGTATCGTTGTGGCCATTGACGCCAAACAAATTGATGGGCAATGGAAAGTCCATTTGGTAGGGGGTAAGGTACCCACAGAACTGGATCTATTTGAATGGGCCCAGGAAGTAGAGAAACGTGGAGCTGGTGAAATTTTGTTCACTTCCATGGACCACGACGGCACCAAAAATGGATTTGCCAACAAAGCGTTGGCGGAACTATCCGATTTGGTGAACATTCCTGTAATTGCATCAGGCGGTGCAGGGAACATTTCACATTTTACCGACACCTTTAAGGATGGAAAAGCAGATGCAGCCTTGGCAGCCAGTGTTTTTCATTTTAAGGAAATCGAAATCAATACACTCAAAAAAGAATTAAAGGAAGAAGGAATTCCTGTAAGATTATAATAATGCAAATAGACTTCAATAAAAATTCAGACGGACTTGTGCCAGCTATAATTCAAGATGCAACAACCAAAAATGTGTTGATGCTTGGCTATATGAACCAGGAAGCGCTTGAAAAAACCCAAGAAACCCAAAAAGTAACTTTTTTTAGCCGTACCAAACAACGATTATGGACCAAAGGCGAGGAAAGTGGTAACTTTTTAAACCTTGTCGATATGCAAATAGACTGCGACAACGACACGCTTTTGGTAAGAGTAAATCCTGTTGGACCTACTTGCCATAAAGGGACAGATACTTGTTGGGCAGAGAAGAATGTTCAAGAATATGGTTTTTTATCTACTTTGGAAGAGGTTATTTCATCCAGAAAAAATGATGAAGAGAATCCAGATAGTTATGTCGCATCTTTATTTAGAAAAGGAATCAATAAGATTGCACAGAAAGTAGGTGAGGAGGCTGTGGAAACTGTAATTGAAGCTAAGGATGATAATGAAGAATTGTTTTTAAACGAAAGTGCGGATTTGCTATTTCATTATTTAATCTTGTTACAAGCCAAAGGCTACACCTTAAAAGATATAGAAAAGGTACTGATTGAAAGACACTAAAAAAGGCCCCAACAAGGGGCTTTTTTTATAGCGTTACCGGCGACCAAGTTAATTGTATTGGTGTTGCAATTTTTGATTCATTACAAACATACACCGTGTTGTTTTGAACAAACACCCTTTTAACAAGTATAGCAGGCTTAATGTGTTGTTTTTTCTGCTTCATATTAGTCTAATTGTTTTTTATAGCGATTTCTGCCCATATTAAATATGCCTACTTTTATACCAAGTCCTGCGGAAAAGCCATTAATCCTATCTATTGGGCTTTGGGCCAACTCAATTTTACTGGAGAATCTATACCGTGCACCGGCCTCCAATTGAACATACCTGGAAATGTTGAACAACACATTCATTCCTGGTTCCAAAATAAATAAGGCGTCAATATCATCGTCGTTAGGGTCAACGTTCTCATCCCTTACCACTGCGTCATGATCCACATAGACAACACCTCCGCCACCAATTAATATTGGAAAGGATAGGCTTACCCTTTTTTTACCAAATAGTATAGGTTCCAAATGCAAGCCTCCGTATATGGCAACGATATCATCATTATTATTAGTTCGCGGATTATAAATATTCTGTTCGGAGTAGAGTATGTTGGCCATAAAGCCAACTTCGAACTGTCGATTGGCCACATAAGCCACTTTTAAACCTCCGATATAGGCATCCTTGTTCTCAATTTCACCAAAATAGGTGGATAGTCCAAGATAGACACCGTGGACTACATTCTTACGGTCGTTAAAAGTGATATATTCACCATTGTCGTCCTGGGAAAAGCCCAGCAGGCCCAATAGCATGAAGAGTGTGGACAATGCTATGTTTTGATTCATCATTTATATGGATTTTCTGATTGATTATTTCTAAAGACAATATATTTTTTAAAAGGTTGCACCCATTAGTGTTCTTTAATCGTTCAATGTTACAATTCCCTTCTCTCCATTTATCACAATACTTCCTTTTTTCTTCTCTCCATAGGTCGCTACTATCTTTCGGATTCTACGACCCTTGTCCAACATTTCTGAGTTGACGTTCTCAAAAGACTTGGGTAAACGCACCACCCCTTCCTCCAAGGTGGCGGTAAAGCGATGGGAAAAATCGGAAACCGCAAGACTGATATCCGCAGATTGCTGCTCTATGGATATTTTTGCCGATGGATCTATAATGCCGTACACCCGAAAATCCGCAATCTTCAACTTCATATCCATTTCCCTTACCAATCTTTCCAACTTAAATGTGGTGAATTCCATACTCCCGTACAATGCACCCGCTTCGGTCAACATAATATTGTCCTTGTTGGAATAAATTTCCAAAGAACTGATTGTATTTATGCTTATGTTTGTTCCATCACTTCGCAAGCGCAAACTTTTTGAGTTTTCCATATCCAACTCACCATTTTTAATATCCAAATCGGCATAGTCGAGATCCTTGGCCTTTACTTTTCCAAATTTTAAAATAATATCTGCTTTGTCCAGATTTTCTCCGATCCATAAATCACCATGTTCTATTAGGGCGGTCAAGGAACCTTTGTAATTTTCCAGAACCACATCCCCAAAACGGTTGGTAACTTTTAACGCTGTTTTTACAGGTAGATGTACTTCATAATCTATTTGCACATGGCTACGGTCGAAATCAATGGGATTGTTCCGGTTGAAAAAATCGGCAAACCAGCCAGTATTTTTATTGGATATTTCTGAAATTATGGAAACATATCCGCTACTAGATTTTATTTCTGGGGTAATACGCTCCAATAGATTCTCGGCATTTTCTTTTTTGCGATGGTTTACCGTAATGGATATCGAGATGTTGACCTTGTTTTGATCCCAACCCTTAAAGGTCACATTCCCATATTTATTTTCCAGTTGAAGCTTGCCAGTGTCTGTCAGCGGAAAACTCTTTTCAATGGTCTTATAAACTTTTTCTTGTGCGGTTCCCGAAAGTATTGGGAGCAGCAATAAGACCACCCATAGTACTTTTTTACAATGTATACTCATAATCATCTTCCAGTTTTTTTGAATCGTTCAACTGCCGTAACAAATTCTCAATGAGCTCAATTCTTTTTTTATAATTACCTACAATGGCCTCCAGCACCCGCTCATTGTCAAGGTTCTTCTGCATTTCTTGTTTTAGTACATCATATTCGGCATCAAGTTCGTCCATAAATGACAGGAACTCGGTCTTGTCCTCTTTAGAAAGACTAGGATTTTTTTCTACTAGTTGGACTTGATAAGAGACCAGGTCCTTATAATACATATCTATTTCCATCAGTTCTTCAGAAACATACTGTGTATTTTCGCCCATGCCTATCCAAGTTGAGCCCAAAAAAGCAGTAACTCCGACCAATAGTAATACCGAAGCGGCTATGCGGAATATAGGTCTTCTCCAAAGCGGAATCACTTTAGGCTCTTCCCTGTTCAGGTCTGCTGCAATTTTGGCCCATATTTTGGCCCTATCGGCCTTATGCCCATTAAATTGCCCTGCATTGCTCCTAATATGTTTCTCAAAGTTGTCCATTACAATTCATTGATTATGTCCAGTAATTTCTTTTTGGCCCTGTGGTATTGCGATTTTGAAGTACTGGTGGAAATACCCAATATTTCTCCAATTTCTACATGATCGTACCCTTCAATCAAATACAGATTGATGATTTCCCGATAACCGTCCGGAAGAAGGTCAATGCCCTTTTTTACCTTTCCAATATCCGTTGTATCAGCCTCCGAAGGCTCCTCGTCCGTCAAACACAACTCATGCGCATCCATGGGGATCACAGGAACCCGCTTGGCTTTTAAATGATTGATGCTCTTATTGATCACGATCCGCTTTAACCAAGCACCAAAAGTACTTTCGTATTTAAAGTTTTCCAGGTTCTTAAATGCGTCCACAAAACTATCCTGCACAATATCTTCCGCATCTTCCGTATTTCCCAAAAAGCGCATTCCCACATTGTACATGGCATCCACATAGTAGGAATACAGCTCGTACTGCGAGCTGGTATTACCTGCTTTGCATTGTTCCACTATGGATTTATGCGTAAAACGGATGTCTGTTTCCAATGGCTTAGGTTGATGCCTTCTTTACAGCTAAAGACAATTACAAAAGTAAAGGGTTGCACCGCTGCACAAAAAACTTATTAAATACTTTAAGAAAAGTGAATACGTGCAACCCTTCTTTTTTTAGACTGTCTTTGGGAGTGAACAAGAAATACCAATATCAAAACATTAAAAAATGAACAGAAGATTGCAATCACACCTAAAAATGAGAGGTATCGTTTGGGTACTATGGATGTTCTTTTGGGGTTGCGCATTGGCCAAGGGCCAAGACAATTACACGATAAGTGGCACCATTACCGACAAAAGTAACGGGGAAACTCTTTTTGGGGCTTCGGTGCTCTTAGGAGGAACCACGATTGGAGGAATAACCAATGAGTACGGTTTTTATTCCATCACGGCCCCGGCTGGAGAATATATACTTAGGGTTTCTTATATGGGGTATAATGAGGTTACTATAAAAATTGACCTTAACCAAGATTTAAAACGCGATATCGAAGTCTCTGAATTCTCCACCGAATTGGATGAAGTAGTGGTGATAGCAGAAGAATCTGAACGCGCCATCCTGCGCAAGCCAGAGATGAGCGTGGTAAAGATGAACATGGGTACCGTAAAACAAATGCCTGTGGTACTTGGGGAATTGGATGTATTAAAGTCACTGCAAATGTTGCCCGGCGTCACCAATAATGGAGAAGGCACAGGAGGATTCCATGTTAGGGGAGGGGCACAGGACCAAAATTTGGTCTTGCTCGATGAAGCCATTATATACAATACTTCGCATATGTTCGGTTTCTTTTCGGTATTCAATGCCGATGCCATAAAAGATGTTAAACTATATAAAGGTGGTATTCCGGCCCGTTTTGGCGGTAGGGTTTCGTCGGTATTGGACATTCGTCAAAAGGATGGGAACAACAAAAACTTTGCATTGACCGGAGGTATTGGGCTCATATCAAGCAGGCTTACTGCAGAAGGTCCCATTTTTGGTGATAAGGGTTCCTTTTTGATCGCTGGCCGACGTTCTTATGTTGACCTGATTCTCAAAGCTGCAGGGGAAGAAAACAGCGTTAGCTTTTATGACCTGAACCTTAAGACCAATTATGCCATCAACCCAAACAACAAACTTTTTCTGAGCGGTTATTTTGGGCGCGATGCCTTTAAATTAGGGGATAGTTTCGACAGTAGTTATGGCAATGCTTCGGGGAACCTGCGCTGGAACCATATCTTCAATGATCGCTTGTTTTCCAACCTATCCGCTATTTTAAGTAGATATGATTACGATCTGGAGTTTGCCCAAGATGAATTTAAATGGGTCTCTTCCATCCACAACTATAACCTTAAGTATGATTTTAAGTATTATTTGAATGATGCTTTTAACTTGGATTTCGGAATAAATGGAATCTATTATGACTTTGACCCGGGAAAGGTGGACCCAACGGCCGATACTTCACCTGTAAACCCATTGAAACTGGACCAAAAAAGAGCTTTGGAAAGCGGTATGTACATCAATGCCGAGCATAAACTGACCCAAAAGCTGACCTTGCAGTACGGTATGCGTTACAGTACCTTTTCGCGTTTGGGCGGTCAATCCATTTTTGAATACGAGAATGGTCAACCTGTGGTGTACAATTCTAGATTGGGCATCTATGAACGTGGTGAGACAATTGGAGAAAAAGGATACTCCAAAAATGATGTTATTACAACTTTTGGAAATTTTGAGCCACGGGTTTCACTGTCCTATCTTTTAAATGAAGCCTCTTCCATTAAAGCAGGGATATCCAGAACGGCCCAATACATTCATTTACTGTCCAACACTTCTTCAGTGACCCCTTTGGATGTTTGGACACCCAGTGGCCCTTTTATCAAACCGCAACTGTCAAACCAATATGCTCTGGGATATTTTCGCAACTTTCTTGATAAGGTCTATTCCTTGGAAGTGGAAGCCTATTACAAAAATGTGGATAACAGGATAGATTATATAGATGGTTCCGATCTAATCGGTCAAAACACCATAGAGACCGAAATCTTGAATGGAGAAATGAGAGCCTATGGATTGGAGTTTTTATTTAGAAAGAACGAGGGTGACTTTACCGGATGGATTGCCTATACGCTTTCCAAATCCGAACAGAGAACATTGGGAGGAACTGCCGGTGGACCGGGGATAAACAATGGCGATTGGTACGATTCCGCCTTTGACCGAACCCATGACATCTCTGTTTCCGGGGCATACCAATTAAACGACCAATGGAGCTTTGGAACCAACTTGGTATTTCAAACAGGACGACCAGTGACCTATCCCAATGGCCAATATGAATATGAAGGCTTGTCCATTGCCAATTATGCGCCCAGAAATTCAGACAGGTTACCAGCTTATCACCGAATGGATATTTCCGTGAACTACAAACCCAGAAAATATCGGAACAAACGCTTTAAAGGGGAATGGGTACTTAGTGTATATAACCTTTACCACAGAAAAAATGCGGCTTCCATCTCTTTTGGACAAAATTTGGAGACCGGTGCAAACCAAGCCACCCGAACGGCCATTTTTGGGATAGTACCCTCATTAACCTACAATTTTAAATTCTAAATCATGAAAATACTCAAAACAATCTTATTTGCCCTAAACATTATTGTATTCGTTTCTTGTGAGGACGTAGTGGATGTAGAGGTACAAAATGGCCCAACACGATTGGTGGTTGAAGCTTCCTTGGATTGGGAAAAGGGGACTTCGGGAAGCCAGCAGGTTATTATTTTAAGTGAATCAACCCCATATTATAGTGGTAACACCAATACAGAAGTCTTAGGGGCCACAGTAATAGTGTCCAACAATACTTCTGGTGATGAATTTGTTTTCACGGACCAGGGCAACGGGGAATATCTTTCAACAACTTTCGAACCAGTTTTAGGACAATCCTACTCCCTTCGTATCGAATACAATGGAGAAGTTTACTCAGCTACAGAGACCATGACCCCTGTAACCGACATCACAAACATTTTTCAGGACCGTAAAGACGGATTCGATGAAGACCTTTTGGAAATTCATGTAATATTTACCGACCCCAAAGAAGAAGGTAATAACTATCTTTTTAAATTTCATCGCGAAGGTGATTTGTTACCGGGCCTAGAAGTGGGCGAGGATCGTTTTTTAAATGGCAACGAAATTGATTGGTGGTACGAAATCGACGGAAATGAAGATGCACAAACACGTCCATTTAAACCAGGCGACGTATTGAATATTGAAATGCATGGGATTTCAAGAGCCTATTATGACTATATTAAAATATTGGCCTCCCAATTGGGCGGTACAGGTCTCTTCGAATCTACCCCAGTGGCCGTAAGGGGCAATTGCATAAACGAAACCAATCCCGAAAATTTTGCCTATGGTTATTTTAGACTGACCCAAGTGGTCAGGACCAGTTACACCTTTGTGGACTAATAATTTAGGTTGGCTTTGTGCCGGAACGCTGGGTTTCTAGAGCCCAGCGTTTTTTATACTTCGCGTTAAGTTTTTTCTAAAGCCATAGCCGTTACAGCGAAATGCCTTAAATTTATGTAATGGCTATGAACACAAGAAAAGGGTTTCGTTTCACCAATTACGAAGCACCCGACCAAACCCCGTTTGAAAAACTCTTCGAGATTTTTCAGGAATTGATTACCCATACTTCGGGTGATGTGGACGAGGCATTGGATTGGCTCCGTCAATTAGACCAGGAATATCAGCTTACCGACGACGAATATACCATAGATGATTTTATAGAGGATTTAAAAGCAAAGGGGTTTATCCGTGAGGAATTTGATATGGATAATCCTCAAGTTGGCGATGGCGAAGAAGGTGATGAAAATGGAGGTGGTGGATTACTTTCCATCACATCAAAATTGGAGCGAATGTTACGCCAAAGAGCTTTGGACCAAATTTTTGGTAAAATAAAGCGGAGTGGCTCTGGAAATCATAAAACAGGGAAATCCGGTAAAGGAGATGAACACACAGGTGAATTCAGGGAGTACCGTTTTGGAGATTCTTTGGAGCATATTAGTATGACGGAGAGTCTTAAAAATGCCCAAGTAAACCACGGTTTGGATAATTTCTCCCTTAGTGAGGAGGATTTGGTGGTCGAAGACACCCAATACAAGGCACAAATGAGCACTGTACTGATGATTGACATTAGCCATAGCATGATTTTGTACGGCGAAGACCGAATCACTCCCGCTAAAAAGGTGGCAATGGCTCTCGCAGAACTGATTACGACCCGCTACCCAAAGGATACACTGGATATTTTGGTGTTTGGTAACGATGCCTGGCCAATTCCCATCAAGGACTTACCCTATTTAAAAGTTGGACCCTATCACACCAACACAGTAGCGGGATTGCAACTGGCAATGGATATGCTTCGCAGAAAGCGGAACACCAATAAACAGATTTTTATGATTACTGACGGAAAGCCGTCCTGTTTGCGACTTCCGAATGGTGATTATTATAAAAATAGCGTGGGGTTGGACGACTATATTGTTGAAAAATGCTATGCCATGGCCCAACAGGCCAGAAAACTTCATATTCCCATAACTACCTTTATGATTGCCGAAGACCCCTATTTGATGCAATTTGTGCGTGAGTTTACCAAAGCAAACAAAGGAAAGGCCTTTTACACAGGCCTTAAAGGTTTAGGTGAAATGATTTTTGAAGATTACGAACAAAATAGAAAAAGAAGAATTAAAGGATAAACCAACATATGAATTTGGATCATACCAAGATTACAACTTTAAGCGAACTTAAAGCCGCTGGATATACTTCTAAAAGTATCAAAGACGAACTTCGAGATAACTTGCTAGAGAAAATATCTAATCGAGAACAGGTATTTGAAGGTGTCTGGGGTTATGAGAACTCTGTAATTCCTGAATTGGAAAGAGCCATTTTATCGCGCCACAATATAAATTTATTGGGATTGAGAGGTCAGGCGAAAACACGTTTGGCCCGTTTGATGGTGCAATTGTTGGATGAATGGATGCCCATTGTAGAAGATTCTGAAATTAATGATGACCCATTGGACCCAATATCTCGATACGCAACGGAGCTCATCAAAGAAAAAGGAGATGACACTCCAATAAGTTGGGTCCATAGAAATGACCGTTTTTATGAAAAACTGGCCACACCAGATGTGACCGTGGCAGATTTGATTGGTGATGTAGATCCAATTAAAGCGGCCAATCTAAAACTTTCATATGCGGATGATCGTGTGATTCATTTTGGAATGATACCACGAGCCAACCGTTGTATTTTTGTTATCAATGAACTCCCAGACCTTCAAGCAAGAATTCAAGTAGCGTTATTCAACATACTGCAAGAAGGCGACATACAGATTCGAGGATTTAAACTTCGACTTCATCTGGATATTCAATTTGTATTCACGGCAAACCCTGAAGATTATACCAACAGAGGAAGTATTGTAACTCCTTTAAAAGATAGAATTGGTTCGCAAATTTTGACACATTATCCTGAGAATATCAAAATCGCCAAGCAGATCACCAAACAAGAAGCCAAGTTGGACAATCGTCAATCGGATAAGGTTTATGTTCCTGAATTGGCCTTGGACTTGTTGGAGCAAATCAGTTTTGAAGCCAGGGAAAGTGAATATGTTGATGCCAAAAGCGGGGTAAGTGCCCGTATGAGCATTACAGCTTTTGAAAATTTATTGAGTACCGCTGAGCGCAGGGCCATTATTTCTGGAGACAAAAAGACCTCCGTTCGTTTAAGTGATTTTATGGGGGTAATTCCTTCAATCACTGGAAAAATTGAATTGGTGTATGAAGGTGAACAAGAAGGTTCAGGTTTTGTGGCCGAGACTTTGATAGAAGAAGCTGTAAAATCACTGTTTCCGATTTATTTTCCAAAAATCGAAAAATTACAGCGTCGAGAAGAGGAAACCCAATACGATGAATTGGTTGCTTGGTTCTTTGAAGGAGAAGGGTTTGACTTATTGGACGATGATTCCGACGAAGAGTATCGATCTAAACTAAATTCAGTGGCCCCACTGAACAATTTGATCAAAGAATTTCAACCCGAAGTAACCAAGGAAGATTCGTACTTCTTAAAGGAATTATTGCTTTGGGGATTGGTAGCTCACAAAAAATTGAGCAAACATCGTTTTCAGCAAGGGTACCAGTTCAAGGATCTGTATGGCAGCTACATCAGAGGATTATAATCCTTGAATAGGCTTACTGCCAAATATTCAGGTTATCGTTGTAATTTTCAAAATTGTAAACCCCTATGTAACGTTTTCTCAACCAAAAGGTGTAAAGCGTTAAAATAGGGAGTATGCTGTACAATACCAAGATTAGTGTCGCCATAGGTTTAAATGTTCTAGGGATTATATGTTCACTAAACCCATCGAGAGAGTACAGCACCAAAGCACTATCGTATATTTTGAACACGTAAACAATCATCATAACATACAAAACGTATTCAATGTTTCTCATTTTTGGGTCCGGCAGTTCATCTTGCGTTATCTTGAACCAAACCACGTAGAGATAAAGTAAATGTACCCCAGCTATAATGGGAAAAATGTAGTTGTCCGGTTTTAAAAAGTAAAACTGATTGGTGTAAATACCATAAAAACTCAATACGGCAAGAGTCAACAAGACCAATATACTTGCGAAGATATTTCTTTTCCAGGTAATGATTTTTGACAAGGTATTCATGTTAATTACAGATTTAGGACTTTATCCGTTGTAAAGAACGAGGTTTTCCGACCACTATTTTTAACAAAATCGATGAGCGGCAAACAATGTTGGATAATGCGAAAAATCCGATATGAAACTTCTAAAAATCGATAGTAAAATCGCTAGTCGAAAAGATCTGAAGAAAGATAACGGTCCCCACGATCACAGACAATCGATACAATGGTCCCCCTCTCCAAGGTTTCGGCCAGTCGCAGGGCTGCGGTTGCGGCGCCACCACTGCTCATTCCTGCAAAAATACCCTCTTCCATGGCCAATCTTTTTGCCATTTCCCTTGCATCTTCTTCACTTACCTCCATTACAGTGTCCACTTTTGCAGGGTCAAAAATTTTAGGCAAATACTCTTGTGGCCATTTACGGATACCTGGAATTTTGGAATTATCGGTAGGTTGCACGCCCACTATTTGAACATCAGAATTTTGTTCTTTTAAAAAAGTTGATGTCCCCATAATGGTTCCCGTTGTTCCCATACTGGAAACAAAATGTGTAATTTTACCTTGGGTATCACTCCAAATTTCCGGTCCTGTTGTCTTGTAGTGTGCTTTCCAATTATCATCGTTGGCAAATTGGTTGAGCATCTTAAAACCCTCATTCGTAACTTTTGCCTCTGCATAATCACGTGCCCCCTCTATTCCAATATCTGCTGGAGTCAAGGTTACTTTGGCACCATAAGCTCGCATAGTTTGCACGCGTTCTTTGGTGGAGTTTTCGGGCATTACCAATTCTATATCAAGACCAAAAAGACTCGCAACCATGGCCAGTCCAATACCTGTGTTACCGCTGGTGGCTTCAATGAGTTTGGTATCTTTTGTAAAATCCCCTCGTTCCAGACCACTCTTTATCATGTTATAAGCGGGTCTGTCCTTTACACTGCCTCCGGGGTTGTTTCCTTCCAGCTTAAAGAGGATTTTTACATTGGGGTTCGTGTTCAATACTTTGGATTCCACCAATGGGGTATTTCCAATTAGATCTAATATACTGTTAGACATTTGGGCTTGTCTTTATTTTAATTTCTGGTGTGTGATAAACTTTGGAGTTGGCAGGAACCGAAGAGGTAATCCATGCATTACCGCCAATAATGGAATTTTCACCCACCACGGTGTCACCTCCTAAGATAGTCGCATTGGCATAAATGGTCACATTATTTTCAATGGTGGGGTGTCGTTTTGTTTTTTTCAAATTTTTGGACACGTACAGCGCGCCCAATGTTACCCCTTGGTACAGTTTTACATTATCGTGTATTATCGCCGTTTCGCCAATAACCACACCAGTAGCGTGATCTATAAAAAACGATTTCCCAATTTTTGCCCCTGGATTTATGTCCACGCCGGTTTGCCTGTGGGCATACTCTGTCATCATTCGGGGAATCAAGGGAATTCCCTCTTCATAAAGCTCATGCGCCAATCTGTAAATGGCAATCGCGTAGAATCCCGGGTATGCCATATAAATTTCTTGTAGTGAGGAAGACGCTGGGTCACACTCAAGAATAGCCTCTGCATCTAGATTTAAATGCTCCAATATTTCCGGTAAATGGGAAACATATTCGCCCCAAAGTTCCTCATGTGGTTTTTCTATATCCCAACAAGCCATATCAATAAGTTTACTGAACTGTTTCTCCAACAATTCAAGATTCACGGCTACAGGGGTATTAGTGTCAAATAATGTATAAAAAAGGGTGTTTGTAAAATCCTCGGTAAGTTGCTTTAGCTTAAAATCTAAGCAAGGCATTTTTTTATGCCTTATAAGCTCCTGAATTATTCTTTCCTTATCCATAGTGCAATTTATGGTCTTAAAATTAGACAAAACCTTACCTCACATGGGCATAAAAGGGTAACTTTAGATTAAAAATAACATATTATAGATATATGGACTCAAATGTTACGATTTCCAAGAGCATTTTTGATTTTTTATCAGAATTGAAGAAGAACAATAACCGTGAGTGGTTCGAAGCAAACAAATCAACTTTTAAACAGCACGAATCGGAGGTGAAATCATTTTTTGAGGCGATACAGGATAACTTGAACCAGCACGACGAAATTGAGAAAATGAAAGTGTTCCGTATTTATCGAGACGTGCGTTTTTCCAAAGATAAAACACCGTACAAAAGCCATTTTGCAGGCTCTTTTTCACGATTGGGCGCCCATTTACGGGGCGGATACTATGTACATTTAAAACCAGGTGAGTCACTATTGGCCACAGGTTTCTGGGCCCCAAACAAAGAAGACTTGTTCCGAATAAGAAAAGAACTGGAAATGGATGCTTCGGAATTAAAGGGTGTAATCAACCAAGAAGAACTAAAAGCTATCTGGGGGGATTTAAGCGGGGACGAATTAAAAACGGCCCCTAAAGGCTTTGACAAGGAGCATCCCGACATTAATCTGATCCGAAAAAAGCAATTCGTTTTTGTCCGTAATTTATCGGACAAAGAGGTAATGTCTTCTTCCTTTTTGGACGAGGTGGATAGATCCTTCAGGGCAATTAGACCTTATTTTGATTTAATGAGCGATATCCTTACCACCAACTTGAACGGAGAGTCAATTTTGCAATAAAGTTTCTTCTTCCAAAAGCTGGATTTGGTCTTTTAGGCGTTCTACAACCATGTTCATCATGCGTTTGTTCAAAGCTGAGGAATTAGTGATGTAATCCCTATATTCATCAACAGTGAACTGGCCAATTATCATCCCTTTAAGAGAGTTTCTGAACTTGATGTCCTTTTGAACGGCCCGTTCAATGTATAGAAACTTCTTCTCCAAGGAAAGCTCGTAAAAAACACCTTTATGTTTGTTTGCATAATTCCTGAATGCCTCTACCAATAAGTAATTTTGGAGTTTGATAACTGGGCGCAGGGTCTTATTCTGAAAATACTCATCAAAACCCATTTGGCTATTAAAATGTGACTCGGGAATACTCGGGCGAATGTCCAATCGACGGTCGGATTCTAAATCCATGGCTGTGATTTTTAATAAAATTAAAGAATGAATCGCCCTGCACTTTTAATTATGGCAATAGTTGTCAACGATGTTATGAACAACAGTGATCCAAATGAATATGGAAATCTTAGAACAATTTAGAGACCCAATAAACTATAAGACAAAACAGGCAAATTGAAAATTCGAGCAGGACCCAGTATCTGAATAGTTTAGGGAATTTAGAAGATGGATTAAAATTTAGCATGCTTAAATATACTAAAAAAATGAACCATGGATGATTGACCTCTTAACTAAGGAAAAGCCTATTTTTATAAATCGATTCCAAATATATTCGTTCATGAAATTCGGAAAAGTAGATCATCCAGAAAACATAGATTTTACCATGCCACCTGACCACCCAGATACGCCCGTGGTGCTATCCAAAACTAAAATGGGGGCTGAGACAAAGATTTATGTTGGTTGTGCCAAATGGAATCGGCAGGATTTAAAAAACTTTTACCCTCGGGGCACAAAGGATGAGCTGGAATATTACTCATCGCAATTCAACAGTATTGAGCTCA
>JAAEZN010000038.1 GCA_018222835.1 Algicola sp.
TTGGTTCCATTTGCTAGCTGCCCCGGCCCTTATGTATTTGTACCAAGAATATGTGGGGATTGTACCCTTTTAGGGAGTAATGTAAAACCCGAGTTTTGGGTAGATTAAAGCTTAGAGATATGAATAGACTAAAATTCTTGATTCTTTTCTGTTTAGTTGCTTCTGGTTCATTAAAAGCCCAGTATGTGATCAATACCAATGATGAGCTTTTAAACTTGAAAAAATTGCCTCAAGAAAAGGTCTATTTACACCACACAGGTCCAATTGTTTTTTCAGGGGAATACCTTTATTATTCATTTTATTGCATTAATGCCCAGAGTAATAGGGCTAGTAATGTAAGTTTTGTAGGTTATGTGGCCTTGGTGGATCAAGAAGGTAAATATGTTTTGGAACAAAAGGTCAGGTTGGAAAAGGGCAAATCGCAGGGGGACTTCTTTATTAATACCGACGTGCCTTCTGGTAACTATAAATTACTGGGATATACTCAATGGATGAAGAACAATGGCATAGAACAAGTATTTCAAGATGATTTGGTTATTATCAACCCTTATCAAGCAAATCAGTCGCGATTGATTTCCAATGCCCCCCTTAAAGATGAGGAGATCCCTAAAGGACGTTCTCAGCCTATCGATTCATCGATAATTCAGATTAAATTGGACAAAGTCAATTTTGGTACTCGGGAAAATATAAGGTTTACCTTAAAAAATTATAAATCTCAGCTTGGGTATGGAAATTATACTCTTCGAATCCAAAAGAAGGAGGATATGCATGTGGTTCCGGCCGCTAATGCCATTTCGTTTGCCAATAAATTCTTTAATACCAAGGGAGAACTTAGTAAAAGCGTTGGAGATAGCTTGTTTTTACCAGAACAGAGCGGTGAACTTCTGTATGGAAAAGTTGCCGATAAAAATGGTAAGCCATTGCCCAATACTAAGGTCGTGGTGTCGGTTCCGGGTAACGAGTTTTTACTAAAATTTACTACATCGGACAAGAACGGTAATTTTTATACCTATTTGCGAAAGAACTATAAGCACTCCCAAGCTATTATGCAGTTGGTCAATAATGAGGGCGATGTGGACATAAGCCTAGGGAAAGTGTCACGACTTGACGCTTCTGGGTTAGACTTTAATCGTTTTTATTTAAAACCTGGCTATGCAGATGCAATTGCGGAGCGAAGTGTGTACAACCAATTGGAGAACCAGTTTTTCTCGGCCAAATCGGATTCCGTATTGCTAGGATTGCCTATAGATCCTTTTGATGGAGGTATGGCAGAGACAATATTTCTTGATGATTATACACGATTTAACACGTTTCAGGAAACTTTGGAGGAGGTTCTAAATTATGCTGGGTATAGAAATAACCCCAAAGGCAATGATTATATACGAATAACCCAGGATTTTGAAACCTACAATGAAAAAGCCAATGACTTTGGTGCTATAGTTCTGATAGACGGTGTTTATATCTCTAACCATGAAAAGATCAAGGATTTTTCCGCTAGGAGAATAGAATCCATCAGTTTGATCCGTGATCAGTTTAGAATGGCGGGAAAAGATTATCAGGGTATGATGTCCATAACAACCTTTGAAGGTGACTTTTACGTTGATTATAAGCCAGAAAACGGTATAAATACAACAATTGATAAAGCCTTGGTCAAAAAGAACTACTTTAAGCAAAGGTATGGGGAAGATACTGTGGTTAATAGGAACATTCCAGATTATAGAAGGTTGCTTTTATGGGAGCCCCACGTTCAAATCAATGGTGATGAGATTCAATTTGAGTGTTACACCTCGGATCTTACTGGAGAATTTGAAGTGGTTTTGGATGGTTTTACCACTTATGGCAAACCGATATCAGTATATAAAACGATTAAGGTGCACAATGAAAATCAATAATTGTATCTTTAAGCCATTAATGTTTGCACTTAAGTTGATTTTTAAAGCCATGAAGAAATTATTCCCTGCATTAACCCTAATTATTACCTTGTTTACTTTTGCCAATCAGAATGTTTATGGGCAATCTCAATTGGATGTTGAAACGGTCAACGATTTAAAAAATACCACCCAATTTGCCATTGGGGTTAGTAGCGAACGTCATTTTAAGGGTGCTTTGAGTATGTACGATTTTTTGGTGGAAAATGGAGTGGAAGTTAAAGATTATGAAGTTGTTGTAAAAGGTAAAGTAGTAGCTGATCTTGTCAAGGGCTCCGAATTGGAAACTTTTTTTGCCAAATATAAAGGCAAGGTTCGTGTAAGCCTCTGTAGTGTGGCCATGAAAAAGCAAAATGTTGCCAAAGAACAGCTTATCGATGGTCTTGTGCCAGTCCCTACATGGTCTGTCCGAATCCTACAGCTCCAGGCCAAAGGATACAATACGTTAACCTACTAAACTGTGATTGATTTTTTACTTTTTATAGATATCATACATTAAATTCAGTATTTAGAATAGAAATAAGCTAGGCTATTGAATAAATGATTTCCCAAACCTTTAAATTACATTAACTGTTTAAGCAAAGCTTCCTTTCTGCGTACGGCAACCTCGATTTTATTTCCGTCAGATAAGGTTAAGTATCCACCTTTTCCTTTATTATAGGATTCAATAAAATTAAGGTTTACCAAATGGGATTTGTGTACACGGAAAAAACTCTGTCCTTCCAAAAGATCCTCAAAAAATTTAATGGTTTTGGATGCCGTAATCTTTTTTTTGGATGAGGTGTAAATATGAGTGTAGTTAACATCGGATTGCAGACGAACAATATTACTGGTGTCCACCATCGTATAACCTTCAATAGTTGGGATTGCTATTCGTTTTGAAGAATCGTTATTATCCTTAAAATTATGGAAAAGGACATCGATTTTTTTTGATGTTTCCTTTAGGTTGTTCTGTTGTCTTAACTTTTGAAGCGCATGGATAAAATCTGTTTTGTCGATAGGTTTTAAGAGATAATCCAATGCGGAATACTTAAAAGCTTTTAATGCATAATTGTCATAAGATGTGGTGAAGATTACTTCAAAATCAATTCGTGTTAATTGTGAGAGAAGGTCGAATCCAGTATCGTTCCCCAGTTGAACATCCAAAAATAGAATATCCGGGGATTCGCGATCTATTTCCGATTTTGCCGCCTCAATGGAGTGGCATCGTGCCAAAACATCTATATCATTTCCATACTCTTGGAGCAACCCGTCCAATCGGTTAATACAGTGTTGTTCATCATCTACAATTATGGCTTTTAGCATATTGAATTAAAATTGGGCTTCAAAAGGAAGTCTGATCTCTACACGGACCCCCTCGTTTTTATCCAACAATTTAAGCGATCCTTTGGTATTCTTTAAATGGTTGATAATATCTATTCGATTACTTGTAATTTTTAACCCAAATGAGTTGTTCTTGTGTGTTTGGTTATGGTTTTTGGACCGTCCTACACCATTATCGTCCACAGAACAGACAAGCATGTCTTTATCTTTTTTTATGGCAAGGTCTATTTGTCCAACTCCATTTTTTGGAGCGATACCATGCCAGATACTATTCTCTATAAAAGGTTGTAAAATGAGCGGGGGGATTAAGGTGTTGTCGGTTTCAATGGACGAGTCAACAGTAATGGTGTAGTTGAGTTTCTCTTCTAACCGTAGTGCTTCCAATTGTATATAAAGTTCCATAAGTTCCAAGTCCTCCTTCAAAGTAATCCATTTTTTTTCTGAGTTTTCAAGGATAGATCTGGTCAATTTGGAAAATTTGATCAAATAATCGTCTGCTTGTTTTATGTCCCTTCTCGAAATAAAATCACTAATAGAGTTTAATGAGTTGAAGATAAAATGAGGGTTCATTTGTGAACGTAGGGCTTTTAACTCTGTCTCGGCCACTTGGGCATTAAACTCGGCAATTTTCTTTTTTTCGAGTGCATCCCGCCTGCGCTTATAAAACAGATACCCCAAAGCACTAATTATTACGAGTAAGATAGTACCGATCAGATAACCATTCTTTACCAAGCGCTCCCTTTTGATTTCTTCTTCGGCGATGGCCTGTTGGCGCTCCATTTTAAACTGCATCTCCTTTCGGGTCAATTCCGATTTTTTCTCTTCGCTCAAAACACTGTCCCTAAGAGAAACATATTCTTTGAAGGCCTTGAGTGCTTCGGTTGCTTTGCCTTTGTTTTCATAAGCGCTGCTAAGTACCTTCCACGAATCTGACTGCCATTCCACAGCTCCAATTTCTTTGGAAATGGAGAGGGCCCGATCCGCATAGGTTTCGGCAATATCATAATTTTGCAATAGAGCATTAATTTCACCAATACTGTTCAGTGCTGAAGCTTCTATATATTTGTTGCCGATTATTTGTGCTAAATCTGCGGCTTTTTGGTAGTTTTTCAATGCCTTCTCGTGCAGGCCTAGTTTTTTTTGGGCCAAGGCCAAGTTGTTTGTAATAGCGGCGACAAATAGGTCATTTTTCTCGAGTTTTGCCAATTCTAATGCTTTTTCCAAATATGAAATCCCTTCTTCAAAATTTTCGGAATCGTTGTACACAATGGCAATATTGGAAAGTGCTTTTATTTCATCCGGTCGGTTACCCAATTCTTGGGAAGTTTTCAGATACGCACGATAATTTTCCAGAGCATGACCATACTCTTTCAAATCTGCATGTATATTTCCGATGTTGCTCAACAAACTGGATTCGAGCTGCTTGTCCGATATTTTTTTACTGAGGACCAGAGCCTTTTGATAGGTGTCCAAAGCGTTGAGATTATCGGCTAACACATAATAGAGGTTCCCTTTTTGACGTAACCCCAGAGCTTCACCTTTAATCCAGTTTTTACTTCTTGAAATAGCAATAGATTCATCGATCAATGGAAAAGCACCATTCGGGTCGGAATAGGTCATTTCGAAGGCTGTACGCACCAAAAGACCTACTCTAACTGTGTCTTTTGGTAAATAGGTCCGTAGTTCATTTTTCAGTGAATCGAGGGTTTTGTTCTGTGAATACGATGTATTAAAAAGAAACAAAAAGAGGAGTGAAAAATAGATGTTTTTATTGATGGATGGGAGCATGCCGAGAGGTTGGTTGATTTCAAATTTAAACCTTTTGTCCAAAAAACAACAATAAAGTTTGGTGTTGCGGATATCATCAGATCTAGTACGCTGTTTTTCTAAATGGGCACGCAAAATAAATCAAGGTGGATTAGGGTACTTTAAATTTATAGTTTAGATGTTGCTATATGTATTAACCATTAACTATATGAAATTCAAAACAATGTACTATTTGTTGTGCTCCATGCTGTTTTTACTTTTTAGTTGCGATAATACTGACGATGGAGATGAGCAATCCGATATGATTACCAATGTACAGGGTACTATTCGATTGACAGGGGAAGAAACATCGGAATTGGGCACAACATTAACCGTGGGCAATGTGGAAGTAGGCAATGTTGCCTTGTCCGGCACCGATAAATCGGTAATACTAATGTCAGAGAACATTACGATTGTGGATAACCAACTCGTTTATAAAGATGATCAAAATGGATTTGTGATTGTTGCCGCGGATTTTACCACCGGGGGCTCGCCGAATATCGAAAAAAGTATTTCCATGGTAATTGTTAGGGACGGGGTTGAATATCGGCATGCATGTACCTCTCCCTATCAGAACTTCTTTATTGCTTGTGGGGAAGGCTACGAAGTCGATTTTGAAGCTAAAACTATAGTTTTAGAGGAGACTACGGTAATCAATACTGATAACGATACAATTTTAACGCTGGACGGGATAGTGTCGTGGAATTGATAATTAAAATTTAAGCATGGCAAAATTCGGCCTGATTATTTGTATTTGCTTTGTAATGGTGTTCCAAAGCAATGCTCAATCATCTGTAGATGATAAGTTAACCATAAATGCACCAACGGACAAGTTTGTATCCATAGAACTGCAAGCACATAAGGGCTTTCCACGTTTAGGGGTTGTAAATACAAATCAGGGGCAAGTTAGCGGTCAAAGGCAGGGAATACGAACCGTTGGTCCAGTGCGTGGAAAAAAAAATCCGGAAGTTTTAGAAAACAGTAAGGTCGTTTTTTCAGGTAAAAACAATTTCTCCTTGTTGGTCAGCTTAAAGTATTTAGCGCCATTTATGGGAGATTTGGATAGAGAGCGTTTAACCACATTGACCTCAGGCATGTCCGAAAAGGAATCCAATTCCGCATTACTTCAGCGTTTTTTAAGAAGTAATATTGCGCCAAACCTCTGCTTAACTGACGAATGCAGAAATGCCAACCAAGGCAAGAACGAATTTGAACGGCTTCGCAACTACAAAAACTTTGTGAATAATTGTTTGGATCCACTATTAAAGTGGAGCCAGCAGCTAATGCAGAATGACCAACTGGTAGGTTACCATGTTTCTGTGTTGCAAATTGGCAATAACTACGATTTTGATAAAAAAGGGTATTGGGTCTATCATAGTTTGGTTCCCAACGATATCTTCCCGATTAAGCAAGGTGTTATTAAAAAAGTGATGTACAAGCCCGTTCAACCCTTTGAAGTGGCCCTTCAAAATAAGTTGGGCAAAAGCAAGAACATCGGATTTTTTCTCCCCATGGATGAACAAACTGCAGAACGTTTGCAACACGAAGGGGTAAGACGTTTGTACGTGGTCAAAAAAATAAAAGTAGAACGTTCGTCCACACCCATGAACGCTGTTTCGGAGGTAATCGAGTTTAATTTTTCGCATGAAAATGCCGATTTGGAAATTTATATGGATGAAGCGCTAAAAAAACATTTCATCTCAACCTCCTTGTCCAATTTAACCTTAAAAACAAATTGATTTATGAGGCAACTCTCAATTATGATAATAGTGTCGGTGCTCCATTTGCCCCTTTGGGGTCAAGGAAAGGAAAAGGTTTATGAATCACCTTCATCAAATTTTATCAATCTATCCTTACAGACACATAATGGCAAATTGCGTTTTGGGGTGCAAGATGAATATTATGTAAGATCAGATGGTAGCTATGTAAAAGCAAGTGAAGCCTCGTATGTTGACATGGACAAGCGATTCAGTCATAATAATGCCAGTAGGCACGCTTTTGCAGAGCTTTTAAAAATTCGCTTTAAGGAAAATATGTTCGCTGCAATGGATAAGGATTATTTTACGGAGCGAACCAATACCATGTTCGAAAAAGATATAATGTCCCATACCGCCCAGCAACATACATTGGCCCTTGCGAACGCGCTCAATACCAATAAGCATGCAATGAGTTATTTCTGCAACCAAAAGGAATCGGATTGCACATCTGGGTTTCCGCAGAAAGGATATTATAATGAGCCTAGAAACATAAGGCCGTGGGGTGGAAGGGGAGCTTCTGAGTTTCAAAAACTAAGGGCGTACACCACTTTTGCAAAGACCGATTTGCCTATAATTGAGAAATGGGGAGAAACATTGTGCCCCGACAATACACTTAATGGTTACTATGTAACACGAACCCATTTAGGTAAATATGATTTCAAAGCCGGAGGATTTTGGTTGCATACACATCAATTTTACAATCAAGGCTTTTTGTTGCAATGGTATGGATTGCAACCGAGTAATTCGTCGGAAAGAAAGTTAATGCACCCCAACGGTGCTTCCATATTATTTAAAATGTCGCCCGAAAAAGCTGAAGCCTTTTCGGAAAAATTTCAACAGCTGTATTTGGTTTTTGATGTGACCGGAAAGCTGAACGGGTTGGAAAATTATAGAGCCGATCGATTAAAGACCACATTTAGCTTGAATTCTCCGATAATCGAAATTTATTCCGATGATGGATTGAACAACAAAGAGAGCGAAATCAATATTAATACTATGGTGACCAAAACGAGATAAACACATGATAATAACTAAAAACATAAAATCATCCCTAGTTGTCATGTTTGGGATGATGATTTTCTTAACCCCGATTTCAGCAAATGCCCAATTTTTTAAAAAGCTAAAGAAGAGCATTGAGGATAAAGCCGTAGATGCGGCCAGTACAACAACGGATAAAATTTTGAACGGGAAAAACGATAAGGTGTCAACCGCTCCTGTTGTAAAATCCCCTCCCAAAGGTGAGACTACCACCGTTCAGAACCAAAAAAAATCGATAGGAGCGGGAGCCGACGACCAAAATCAGGAGGTACTACGGTATCCGGCTCCATCCAAAGATTTTCGGGATGTAGTGATTCAAGCCCATAACGGTCTGCCAAGGTATGGTGAGCTTCATTTAAAAAGAGATTCACACAAATTGATTACCAATAAAGCCTATCAATCGCTTTTGGAAATGCGGTTTTTGGAAGAAACATTTAACGATCTTGATAAAACTAAACTTACCAAACATCAAAACATAGCTGGAGATTTGGCGATGAAAAATTCCGAATTTTCCCAACATCATTTATTGATTCTCGGCAAGGAGGCCTTGTCGGATGCTAAATTGCAAGAATACTTTTGTGGTGCAAATGCACAGGTTCCCTGTAATTTTTACAATTCGGCAGGAGAAAGATCAAATGTTTCCCATTGGGGCGGGGCGGGTAACAATGAATTTGCCCAAAACCGCAGTTATACCGGATTTGTTAAGAGCTATTTTGACACTCTTAAAAATTGGAGCCAGTCCTTTTACAAGGATGGGAGCGAAGTTGCATATTATGTTGCAAAGGGTTTGGTGGCCGAAAAATATGATTTTAAAGAAAAAGGATATTGGATAGGAAATCTTTTTGCCATTGGAGGTGCTTTTATACTACATCATTCCAATTTTATGGCTTACACCGACAACGAAAAAGGAATAAGGCACCAACGCAAAAAAATATTCTTGCCCATGGATGCCGATAAGGCAAGGGCATATAACCTAAACCCCCGGTCGCCAGTATTTGTAGTATTCAAGGTCCGGGTAAATCCTAAGCCGACCAATACTAGAAATATTACATGGGAATATGAGTTGGAGAGCCCTATAATTGAATTTTATAAAGATGTGGCACTTACCGATAAAATGGGTGAGATGGATATTAACAGTGCAAACCTTAAACACTGATCAATGGGAAACAGTCGCATATTTATGACAATTATGGGGATTTTAATTTTTATAATGTCCCCTGAAGCCAACGCCCAGTTTTTTAAAAAGCTCAAGCAGCAAGCAGAAGAAAAATTGCTTAAAAAGGCCAATAAAGAGGTGTACGATATTTTTACCGGAAACAAAGGCGCAAAGGAAGAAGAGGGTGTAAAAGAAGCGGAAACGATCAAAACCGATCAAAGCAAATCTGCGAAGCCTACTTCGGGACAACAAGTAAAAACCACATATATCGAATCAGATTATCTGGTATATAAATCTCCGATTCCTGCCTTTAAAGATATTGTAATACAAAAACATAAAGACCTTCCCCGGTTTGGGGCCGTAGATTCTTACATGATGAGAGACAACCCGAAGAAGGTGGACCTTTCGAAGCAAGCAGCGGAAAAAAGAAACCTTACGGGTTTGGGTTATTCGGGTTTTGCCCACTTGGTTCGTATTCGTATGCTAAAAGAACATTTTAAGGTGATGGATAAAGCGGCCCTTACCCAACGGACTATAGGACAGATCATAGAACAGGAGGCCAAATCCAGTCTGGCTCAAAAGGTATTGAAAGAGTTTGCTTTTGATATGGGAACCGATGCCTTAAAAAAGGAATATTTTATGAACGATTGGAGCGGTGATGGAAAAAGTCCGTTTGTTCGCGAATGGGGCGGACACCAAGCTGATGATTTTACCGAGAACGAAAAATATGTCTCATTTGTAAACAAGTACTTGGACAAGATTTTAAAATGGAGCGAAGAGTTTTTCCCGGACGGAACAGATGATTTTCAGTTGGTCCATGATTTGAAATTTTATGGTCAATACGATTTTGACAAAGGAGGATTCTGGGTTCAATTGCCCTTAAAAGGTAAATCATTAAAAGTGTCTTCTTTGGATTATTTTACAGAATTTCTCCCTCAAACCTCATATGGTCAGGAAATTGCCAATAAAGTGAGTCAAGTAGAATATATAAATGGCTATGTACTTTTTAAAATTAGTCCGGAAAAGGCCGAGGCACTGATCAACGATAAAACTGTTCTTTTGCAACTATCCGTAAAAGTGAAATCGGTATTTAAAGAGTTTCAAACGAGCAACCCTTTTGTTTATGGGGCTCATTATACCTATCATTTTCTAGAGCCGGTAATGGAATTGTATTCGGATGCACAGCTCACCAGAAAAATTGGAGAAATCGATTTACGGAACCTCATCTACAAAGGTTCGGACTAACGGGGGACTTCATCAAAATAGATATGTCTTTACGGTGGCTCGCATAAAGGCATAGGCACGCTTTATTTGGGTTTTTACCGTATTTACAGAAATTCCGTTGGCTTTGGCGATCTCAGCATAGCTGTGGCCATTGATCACGGAAGCTTCAAAAATCTCCTTTCTTTTAGGAGGTAACGAATTCATTAATCGGCTAAGATTGTATTCTGGTTGTTCAATTTCCATGGAAGGATGGTTGATCACCTGTGTTTCCTGCGGTAGGTTTTGGAGTAAGGCCTTTTCTTGGCTGGTCTTTTTTAAGAAGGTATAACTCATGTTTTTTACAGCACGTATTGCGTAGGCTTGGAAAGACACTTTCAGGGCAATGGTTTCCTTTTTGTTGATATAGTATTCAAAGAAATCTTGGACAATATCACCAGCAATATTTTTGTCCTTCAGAATAGTGTAAGAGGCTATCAGCAACAACTCATAATTTTCTTTGAATTGAAGCTCAATATCTACGGTATCACTATTCAATTTTTCTTTCACAATTGGGGAAACATGAATTTTGAGATTAAAAAAATCCTTATAAAAATAGTAATTGCTCACTAAATGTGTAAAAAAATTGTCTTACAACCATGATTTTTTAGAAAAAACTTAAAATTTAACAAACAACTGTCACCCTACTTTTAAACTTTGCCTACTTATAGATAGAAAAACACAATAGTGAAAAAAAGAAATCTAAGAGAGGTATTGCATCAGATTAAATCTTCCAATAGGATTGAACCGGAATTGTTGAAAGGTTTGACTCCTCAAGAAAGGGAGTTGGTGGAGAATCTACATGCCGAAGGATTGGTGGAAAGCTATTTGGAGGATACGCGGTCACTTAATGTGAATGAGGAATGGTTACTGTTCAAGAAAAGATTGCTGAACAAAAAAGACGCACAAACACCTGTGGCTCCTTTGTGGAAAAACGTATTTAAATATGCTGCGGCGGTTATAATTCTTTTAGGCGCCACTCTTTTATTCAAAATCCCTAAACCTTCTCAGTTGCTGGAGCAACCGATCAATGAGGAAGTGGTTACGTTAAAAAGCTCCAATCAAGATGTTCGAGTAATTGACGAGGACGGTAATGGCCAAATACGCTCTGCTACTGGCGAGGTTGTCGCCGAACAAAAGGGGAACAAGATCAAATACCTATCGCAATCCAACATAAAAGTGTTGGAATACAACGAATTGAACATTCCATACGGGCAGGTGTTCGAACTTGAGCTATCGGATGGCACTTTGGTTCACTTAAATTCGGGAACAACTATTAAATACCCTATAAATTTTATCAAAGGGGAAAACAGGGAAGTATTTATCAATGGAGAGGCCTATTTTGATGTAGTAGAGGATAAAGCCCACCCATTTCTTGTGCATTCCGAAGAAGTAACCGTAGAGGTTTTGGGTACCGAGTTTAATGTAAGCTCCTACCCAGAAAATCCTGAAATACAAACTGTTCTTGTCGAGGGAGAGGTTGCTATGCGAAACTCGGAAACCGATGAGGCGGATATGGTGCTTACCCCTGGCACTAAAGGTTCTTGGAACAAGACCACACTTTCTTCCCGCATATCGGAAGTCGATGTAAACCTTTATACCAGTTGGATTGGCGGAGAACTGGTTTTTAGGGATACCCCTTTTGATGAAATACTAACAATGCTGGAACGTAGGTACAATGTGAGCATTGAAAACAGTAAACCTGATTTGAACGATAAATTATTGAATGCAAGGTTTAGTGTAGAAATTGAAACTATAGACGATGTGCTGCGATCAATGAAAAATATACTTGGCTACAAGTATCAAATAGATGGTAGGACCATACAAATTGAATAAAATTATCTGATTACCTCTAACGAATACTAACTCAAATACCACTATACGAAACCACTCCTCTTGTTCCGGTCACGGTTGGAACTAGATAACCAATTGACTTTACTAATAACTAATCTCAAACTCGAAAAACATGGAAAAAACCTCAACTAAGATTATTAGACCTGAGCACTCTGCAGTTAAAAGGTCCAAACTTAATCTGGTGACCTTTCTTTTGGCGTTGAACTTTTTTCAGCTCCAAGCAAACGATAAGTTAGCCGATGTTCCACTAAATCTCAATATGAAGAATGTAACAGTGGAACAAGTTTTCAAAAAGATAGAATCGATGACTACCTATCGTTTTTTATATGAAAGTGGTATCGCATCATTGAATCAAAAAATTACACTAAAAATTGAAAATGGAGACATTACAGATGTATTGAACACTGTATTTAAAAACACACAATTGTCCTATGCCATTGAAGGACGTCAGGTAATCGTAAACATGGCGGCGAATCCTCCAACTGTAAAAAAATCGATGCCCAAGGAGGACATTAAGGACGAACAAAACCAAATCAGCGGGGTTGTTTCCGATAATGATGGAATGCCCTTACCAGGCGCAAATGTTGTTGAAAAGGGAACTACAAATGGAACACAAACCGATTTTGATGGTAAGTTTTCATTAACAGTTGCTCCAGGGGCGGTCTTGGCCATAACGTATTTAGGGTTCAAGCCGCTAGAAGTACCGGTTAATAACCAAACCAATATGAACATTACAATGGTTGAGGATTCGGAGCAGTTAAGCGAGGTAGTGGTTGTTGCTTACGGTGAGCAAAATCGTGAAACTTTGACTAGTAATGTTTCGTCTGTCAAGGCAGAAGAAATTGAAAACCTACCCGTGGCAAGTTCAGATCAACTTTTGCAAGGACGTGCCCCTGGGGTATTTGTGTCCACCAACTCCGGAGATCCAGGAGGAGGTGTTTTTGTTAGGGTTCGTGGTTCCTCTTCCATTAGTGGGTCCAGTGATCCGCTTTACGTTGTGGACGGAATTCCGATCCAGAGTGGAAACCTATCCCAAAACGATGTAGGAGGAGCAACAGTTAGTCCTATTGCGGATATAAACCCAGCAGATATTGAATCCATAGATATTTTAAAGGATGCCTCAGCTACAGCCATTTATGGTTCAAGGGCAGCAAACGGAGTGGTACTTATTACCACCAAAAAAGGTACACGGGACAAGGCTGTTGTAAGTGTTGGAGTTTATGGAGGAGTACAGAGCTATGTAAAAAAGCCTTCTTTGGTTACGGGTCAGCAGTTTGAAACCTTAATGAATGAAAGTGCCCGTAACAATGGTCGTCCAGAGCCTTATGCAAACCCAGCAAATGCCGTTAACACCAATTGGAACGATTTAGTTGTGAATGATGGAGCACCCATTCGAAACATTGACCTTTCCGTAAAAGGAGGTGGCGAAAAAGCAAGATATTTTGTCTCTGCCAATAACTATTCACAAGAAGGATTGATCAAAAACTCAGGTTTTGAGCGTTTCTCGGGACGTGTTAACATGGATTTTAGGGTAAATTCCAAACTAAACATGGGAACAAGTATGCTATACTCGCGCTCCAATCGTGATATAGTGCCCAACAGTGATAACATTGCTGGAGCTTTTGCAGGTTCACATTTCTATCCTTCAAACAAGGAAGTACTTGATGCAGATGGCAATTACAATCGAATACCTACAATAGATCACCCTTTGGCGACAATTAACGATGTGGATATCAAAATGGAAACAGGAAGATTTCTAGGTACCGTTTTTGCCGAATATACCTTTTTGCCAGGTTTAAGATTAAAGTCTTCATTTAGTGCAGATTATACTAACAATAGGGAGACTGAATACCTGAACACCAATACAAATGCAGGTAGTGCCGTACAGGGAAGAGCAGATTTATTTACGCTCGATGATTATAACTGGATTCAGGAAAATGTACTGAGTTATCAGTTTAATGCGGAGAAAAACGCATTTAATATTTTGGTTGGTAATTCCGTTCAAAAGTCGATCAGAAGATATGGATATTCAAGTGGAACCGGTTTCCCTACCAACGATTTTAGACAGATAAGCTCAGCGGCTATTTTAGATGCCAGTTCTGGAAGTACCAGCTATGGACTGGCCTCGATATTCTCAAGGGTCAACTATAATTTTGATCAAAAGTATTTGATTACTTTAAACTTAAGGGGCGATGCCTCATCCCGATTTGGAAAGGACAATCGCTGGGGAATTTTCCCGGCCGTAGGTTTGGGATGGGTCATATCCAAAGAAAAATTTTTACAGGACGTAAAGTTTTTGAACAACCTAAAGTTTATGGTAGGCTACGGTATCACGGGTAACCAAAGTGGTATCACTGATTTTAATTCAGTTGGCCTTTGGGAAGGTGCCGCTTATACCTCGGAACCAGGTGTACGTCCATTGCAGCTCGAAAACCCTTCGCTTAAGTGGGAAACTACAAAACAAACGGATATCAGTATGGACATGACAATGTTCGATAATCGTGTCAACTTTACGGCAGGGTATTATTATAAAAAGACCGAGGATCTGTTGTTGGAAGTACCTGTACCAACTACATCCGGATTTGAATCGGTAATTCAAAATTCGGGAGCAATCCAAAACCAAGGAGTAGAAATAGGTCTTGGAGTGGAAGTATTCCCTACGGACAATGATTTGACTTGGTACATCAATGGTAATATTTCAGGAAACAGAAACAAAATTTTGGATTTGGCCGCTCCTTTTAATGTTTACAACAGGGACTTGTTCAGGTATGAAGAAGGTGCGCCAATGTATTCCTATTACATGCATAAGCAATTGGGCGTAGATCCACAGACAGGTGATGCAATTTTTGAAGATTACGATGGTGATGGAGAGTTTTCTACGAGCTCCGACCGATATATAGTGGGCGATGCCAACCCGGACTTTTTCGGTGGACTTACCAACACTTTAAAGTATAAGGGAATAGACCTTAGCTTTTTCTGGCAGTTCTCCTATGGAAACGAGCAATTGAACTTCACTCGCTTTTTTATGGAACATGGCGGTAGTAGAGGTACCAATTATACTACTTCACAATTGGCCAGATGGCAACAGCCGGGAGATATTACGGATGTGCCTAGAATGTCGGCGGCCAATTACGCATCGGATTTAAGACCATCTCGATTTGTGGAAGATGGTTCCTATTTAAGATTGAAAAATATATCATTGGGTTATACCCTGCCATCATCTATCACAGAATCTTTAAAGATGTCAACGGCAAGAGTATATGTTTCAGGTCAAAATATTGTGACCATTACAAATTATTCGGGATTAGATCCAGAAGTGACAGCAACTGCAGATACATCATTGACCCAAGGAGTTGAGTTTTTTACTACTCCTTCCCCAATGACGATAATGGCAGGTATCAACCTAAGTTTTTAATTGAAGAACAAAGAAATAGGAGTAAAAAACTTAAAAAATAATAAACCAATGTATAAGACCATAAATATAAATGTGAAGACTTTCTTGAGATATACTTCCGTGCTCGGATTGTTAATTACAACGGCATGTGATGATATACTGGAAAGAACACCTGAAAATCAGGTGGAAGAAGCTTCTGTGGTTACCGATGAGACCAGTGCACGCGCTGCTGTTAACGGTATGTACAACGAATTGCAGAGTTCCGATTACTATGGGGACAATTTCCTGATCATGGGAGATGTGTCGTCGGATATAGCACAAAGTATTGGAACTTGGGATTTTTATCGTGAAATGGATACTTACGAAGTGTCGGCCGCAGGAAATACCGAAAACGACAACTTTTATAAGAGGGCCAATTCTGCCATCAACATAGCCAACAATGTGCTAAAGAAAGTTGCTGCGTTGGATAATATTACAGATGAAAGCAAGGATGCCAAATTAGGTGCCGCATATTTTATCAGGGCACTGGCTTTGTTCGATTTGAACAGGGTGTACGGCGGAGTTCCAGGAGTTGTAGGGACTTTGGGAATGCCGGTAATAAGAGAGGCAACAGGTTCTATTGAAGAGATAACTTATCCGGAAAGGCCAGCTCTTTTGGATTCCTATTTGGCAGTTGAAGAGGATTTGTTGAATGCAATAGAATTATTGCCGGAAACTAATGACAAAACAGTTGCATCCAAAGGTGCGGCACGAGCACTAATGTCCCGATTGTACCTTTATTTGGGGAATTACGGAGATGTGATCGATTACTCAACAGAAGTTATTGCCGATCCTAATTACACACTAAATCCTAATTTCTTGGATATATTTATTACCAAATCCAACCAAGAATCTGTTTTCGAACTGGATTTTAATACTACTGATCAAAGCGGTATCAGAAACTGGTACAACCCCAATGGTGGCCGTGGAGATTTAACCTCTCACGAAGAGTTTTATATAGAAGCTTCGGCCGACCCAATGGATGTAAGAGGACAACTATTCGGTTTTTCCGAATCCAACGGCAATTTTCAAATCAAATATCAAAAAGCAGGAGGACTGGATAATATTCATATCATCCGTATTTCTGAAATGTACTTGAATAGGGCAGAGGCCTTGGCCCAGACCGATGATCTTGATGGAGCAATCGACGATCTGAACGAGGTTAGGACAAGAGCAGGTATAGATGCCATTGCTGTGACACCAGCGACCAGACAAGAGGTGTTGGAGCTTATTTGGCAAGAAAGAAAATTGGAGTTTGCCTTCGAAGGACATCGTTTCTTTGATTTGACCCGAACAGGACAAATAATGGATGTGCTTCAAAATATAAACAGAAACAACGGGCCAGCAGTAAGTATTCCTGAAATTGGGAGAGCTGTATTTCCTATTCCAAGATTTGAGCTCGATGCAAATCCAAATCTAGAGCAAAACGAGGCGTACCGTTAATTCACCGAATCAATAAAACAATAATTATGAATCAGTATAAAAAAATAAAGCATATTGCCCTGAGTGGCTTAAGCTTGTGTTTTTCACTTTGGCTTTCTGATGCGCACGCACAGAATGAGCCCTTGGATACCACACTTTTTAAATCCATGGAATATCGTGTCGCCGGACCTTATCGTGGAGGGCGTTCGATAGGTATTGCCGGCCATGCGGACCGACCAAATGAATACTATTTTGGAGCTACCGGAGGAGGACTTTGGAAAACCACCGATGGCGGAAACACATGGGACCCAGTAACCGATGGGCAGATAAATTCATCCTCTGTTGGAGCTGTGGATGTAGCCGATAGCAATCCTGATATCGTGTATATCGGTACAGGGGAATCCCAATTTAGAGGAAACATTATGCAGGGCGATGGTGTGCATAAATCCACCGATGCAGGGAAGACATGGAAGCATGCTGGGTTAAAGAATTCGCAGACCATATCCAGGATCCGAATTCACCCGACAAACCCTGACATTGTTTATGCAGCAGTTTTGGGCCATCCTTTTGGTCCAAACGAGGAAAGAGGGGTCTTTAAAACCACAGATGGTGGAGATACTTGGAAAAAAATCTTGTACAAAGGCCCAAAAGCAGGTGCAGCGGACTTGATTTTAGACCCATCCGACCCAAATATAATCTACGCTTCCATTTGGGAGGTGTATCGAACCCCGTGGAAAATGTGGGGTGGAGGCGGAGCTTCAGCTTTGTATAAATCTACAGATGGAGGTGAAAGCTGGGAAGAGCTTAGCAATTTGCCCGGAATGCCAGAAGCACCGATAGGAAAAATCGGTGTTACTGTATCCCCAGTGGACTCTAATCGTGTTTGGGCCATAATTGAAGCCAATAACGGAGGTGTTTTCCGATCTGATGATGGCGGAAAGACTTGGGAACATACCAATAACGAAAGAAAACTGCGCCAAAGAGCGTTTTATTACACACGTATTTACGCAGATCCCAAGGATAGAGAAACAGTTTATGTACTCAATGTAAATTTCTGGAAATCTACAGATGGTGGAGAGAAGTTTGATACTGAGATCAAAGTTCCACACGGCGACAACCATGACCTTTGGATAGACCCGAACAATCCAATGCGAATGGCACAGGCTAACGATGGAGGGGGAACTATTTCAGTGAATGGAGGTAAAACCTGGACGGATGAAAATTTCCCTACAGCACAACTTTACCATATTACAGCAACAAACGATTTTCCATATTTTGTGGCAGGAGCCCAACAGGACAATAGTACTATCGCGGTTCCGAGCGAAGGATGGAACTTTCTGACTGCTAGAACGAACACCTTGAAAAAATCTACGCCCCATTATGCAGTTGGGGGAGGAGAAAGTGGTTATATTACTCAGGATCCCGAAGATTTGGATATTTTTTACGCAGGAAGTTATTCCGGAGTACTTACCCGTTATAATAGAAGAACCGGTGAAAGTAGGAGAATTGAGCCGTATCCACGCTATTTTATGGGAGAACCGGCAGAAACTCTTCCAGAGAGGGTGCATTGGACGTACCCTATTGTATTTTCACCACAGGATTCGAACCGACTTTATGTAACGTCCCAACATGTTTGGGTCTCAAATGATCGTGGACAATCTTGGGAAAAAATCAGTCCAGACCTTACCTACGCAGATCCAGAGACCATGGGTAAAAGTGGTGGAGTTATCACCTTGGATATGAGTGGTCCTGAATTGTATGCAACGGTTTATGCTTTGGCACCTTCTTATCACGATGTAAATACAATTTGGGCAGGTTCAGATGATGGGATGTTGCATATTACAAGAAACCACGGAAAATCTTGGGAAAACATAACACCGCCAGATGTTCCAAAACATTCACGTATAAGTATTATTGATGCTTCCAGACATCATGCAGGAACTGCTTATGTCGCCATAAAGCGTTATCAAATGAACGACCGAGCTCCGTACGTATATAAAACGACCGATTATGGTGCTACTTGGACGAAGATTATTAATGGAATTCCCGATGGTCATTATGTACATGCCGTACGTGAAGATATAAAAGTGCCGGGGTTACTTTATGCCGGTACCGAACATGGGATGTACGTGTCTTTTGATGCGGGCGAAAACTGGAAATCGTTCCAATTGAATTTGCCCGATGTAGCTATACGTGACCTAGTGGTGACCGAAAAAGATATCGCGATTGCGACGCATGGTAGATCTATGTGGATTTTGGACGATATATCTCCAGTACGCGAGTACAAGGAAAGTATTATACAGAAGAATTTGCATGCATATACCCCTTATTATTCGGTAAGACGTGTTCAAGATGCTGTTTTTCAGTATTATTTGGGGCAAGAGGCCAACGAAGTTACTATTGAGGTAATGGATGGCTCCGGAAACGTTATTAGAAAGTTTGCTCCCAAGGACCCTACGGAAGAAAAGGAAGCTGAGGAAAAAGAAGAGAAAGATGACAAGAAGAAAAAGGATAAAGATGTACCTACCAGCCATATTGGACTGAATACGTTTACCTGGGATCTTCGTCACCCTGGCGCCACTGTATTCGACAAGATGATTTTGTGGTCTGCACGTCCTAAAAGGGGACCAATGGTGCTTCCAGGCAAATATCAAGTCAAGATAACTGCCGATGGGAAAAGTGAAACCAGGGAATTCGAGGTTAAAATGGACCCAAGAGTGAAAAATGTAAGTACTGCGGACCTTAAAAAGCAATTTGACCTTTTAATGAATTTGAGGGACAAATTGAGTGAAGCTAACGAAGCCGTAATCGCCATTAGGGAATATAAAAAGGAAATGGGGGACAATATTAGAAAATCCACATTGAAAAAACTGGATGCTATAGAAAGTGAATTGTACCAAGTAAAAAACGAAAGCAACCAGGATCCTTTGAATTACCCTATAAAGTTGAACAACAAATTAGCCAGCTTAAGCCTGATTGTGGATAGTGCCGAATCAAAACCAACCAATGGTGCCTATCAAGTTTATGAAGAACTAAGTCAGGAATTGGCAAAATTACTGGACGAATTGAACTCGCTGAATTTGGATAAAAAGATGGCGAAAAAAATCAAAGGTTAAAAAATGAATTAGCTGAAGTATATTCAAAAGCCTTACATACAGGTATTAAGTTTTGACCTTTTGTTCATCGACTGACATATGTCAGTCGTAACAATCCCCCTTAATTTAAGGGGGATTTGTATTTTGAAAAAGAATGCTTGGTTGCATGGTCAAGCTGAATTGACTTTGCATGTAGGCTCTGGAGTAATGATATTGACCAAATATTCCCTATTGATTGTTTAGGAACAGTTTGGTTTGTTGAAGATCTGTAAGCGAGCGAAGTTTTAGATTGATTAGAGTTCTGTTTTATTAAACCTTCTTGCTCCCAATCAATTAAGTCTTGGTTTTTAAATTCATTGCGCGGTACATTATTTGATTTATCTCTTTTTTTATCTTCCGGGATGTTGTATCTGCCAAAACATCTTTTAGAAACCTGTTCACGATTGTAATGTCGAGCAAATCATTATCGGACAATGCGAGAAGTTTCAAAAATTCAGATATCAAATAATTCTGGTGTTTTTCAGAGTTGTCATTGATTATCAGTGAATTGATAATCTTTGTTATTATTGTTGTTGTCAGGTTTGGTTTGTACTTGATAATCTTGTAAGAATTGCCAATACACTTTTTTTTCGTTGTAATTTTCTTGTCGTAAAGTTGTCTGTAATAAAGGTCGATTATCAATTCAAACTTATTATACTTGTCAACTATTGCCAAGTTTGCGAGTAGGTCCATTCCATAATTTCTATGGTAAGAATTACTTTTCTCGAGCAAAGACACAAATTTATCCCAATAACAATAAAAAATTGAAGGATCAATCTTTGATGCTTCATTGAGAATCAGGTACGAGTGGTAATAGACGTTAATTGAATCAGTTTCCAACAAATGCTTGACCAAAAGATCCCTAAGATCCTCTCGATCTTTAGTTAAATCGATAAGTGCGCCAATATCCGCATTAGTTTCTGATACTATCTCCAAAAATTTAGCTTCATCAATCATATTTACGCAAGAATACAATTAAGATATCCACTATATTGATTTCCATAAGGAACAATGGTCTATGAATATTTCAGAGGTTCAGAAGCAAAACTGATGGTTTTGCCAAACCTAAGCGGGCCATTTTATATTGGATAGTTTTATCTTACGAATATACAAATTGCTGTTTTCAAACTTTTATTGGTATGGTTGGGTATTAACTATTACAAGCCATCATTCCTTCTTTAATGGTATAGAGCAGGTTTTTTAAGAAATCCATTGGGCTATTCAATCTTAAAGTGTTGTTCCAAGAAACTATAGACTAGATAAAAGTGTTCCAAAGGAGCTACATGCCCCCCTTTTACTAGAAGGTGCTCATAGTAATGACTGAAACTATTTTTTTCAAGCCTTTTAATGATTTGCTCCGACATTTCGGGAGCCGGCCATTGATCGTCATCTCTACCTGATATAACTAAAACAGGGCCATTTATTTTTTCTACTGCAATTTGGGCATTCTTTACTGCTTCTGTATTCTCCAGCATCATTGCATAAGCTGAATACAGATCGCCTTTGATTGCCGGTGAAATTGTTTTCAATGGAGCAGGGATGTATGGAACTTCCTTGTTTTTGTATGTCCAAGAAGATGTGTTTGCATATAATGTCAAGGCCGGAAAACTAGCATGCGAAGTAGATGCTGCTATTACACCCTTAAACTCATCATATTTGCTAGCTAAATTTAAAACTAACTCGCCACCACGGGAGCTCCCGAACAAAATTATTTTTGTCTCATCAATTTTTGGGTGCTTTGCAATGGATAAAATGGTATCTCTTATTGCATCAAGTGAAATTCTGTCCAAATACTTTGGAGTTCCATTTGCCTTAAAATAGCCAATGGCCAAAACGGCATAGCCTTTCTCATTTAAACTATCTCGTTTACCCTTTAAATAGTTCCTAGACCAGTCGTTGCCTCCATCTCCTCCTCCAAAACCTACAAACAAGGGCTGTTTGTCAGCTTTACCCAAATACAATTTTGCCTCTACCACTCCATGTCTGTCGGATAGTTTTGGCACATAAGTAAAAAGGTAAAGTAATCCTAGACTTAGAATCGGGATAATAATTATGGCTACTATTTTAATTTTTTTCTTCATGAGAATTATGGTTAAAATTTGACTTTAAAGTACATTCCGATTTGTTGTGCGTCAATATTGGGCATAAGCATAACATTGTCATATTTTTTAAACGGATTCCAGTTTCTTAAAGGTTTAAAGTGATACACTAATTTTGTGACCAAAATCCCCAAACCAGCTCCTACCAATACATCCGATAGCCAATGTTTGTTGTTTACAACACGAAGACCGCCAACCACGGATGTGACCGCATAACCACTATATGCGAATATTGGGGCCGTGTCCTTAAATTCCTCGTACAAAACACTCGCATTTGTAAAAGAAAAGGAGGTGTGTCCCGAAGGGAAAGCATGATCGGCCCCATCAGGGCGTTGTTTGTTGAACAATCTTTTTCCGGTATGTGTAAGGCCTGCAGTAATTATATTGGCAATAACTAGATATTTGGTTTGATCGAACCAATGATTTTTAGATTTTATCCCGAGTAAATCTGCGGTGTACAACTCCACGATGGGTACATATTGAATTATATCGTCTATGGGCAGCGCAAAATCAGTTTCTCTTACCGTACCATCATGAAGGCTGTTTTTGAGCTCTTTTTCAAGTCGGCTGCCCGATAGGGCCGACCCGACCATGATCAAAGAGGCAGGAAGTATGATTTCTTTTATTTTCAGCTTGGCATTTTCGGGTTGCGCGGCCAATGTATCCAACTTTTGTTGCCCTTGGGCCAAGTAGGGCAATACTAAAAGAGCGAGTAGTAAAAGGGGCTTAAAGCAATTCATAGTTGTTTTTTGGATGTTATTTTTTTGCCTGTCTTTTAAATCCGTAGTAGATAATCCCACAACAAATCAATAGCCCGGCAATCGCAGGAATTAAAATTGATTTTCCAGATTCACCTGCATTTTCAATACTCCATACCATTTTGCCCGTAGCCATTAAGACCATCACGCTTATTCCCATTACTAAGCTTCGTTTCCAAAAAGCTAGGCCCAGTGCTATAAATGAAATTGGAATTGTTAAGGTCAGCAGTGTTTTTCCCATATTCCACTGCCCGTACAGGTATTCTTTCTCAAACTCTAAAAATTCTACTACGCTTTCACTCACGATTTCGGGTTTGGGAAACCAAAACATACTGGTAAATAGAGCGAAGACCGAAATCATCATGCCAGAGAAACTTTTTTTAAAAGCAAAATAGCAGAATGGGACTAAGAACAATGGTCTTAAATACCAGCTCCATTGATTATAGTGGCGTTCAAAAACCCAATCAAAGAATGGCTTATTGGTCATTGCCAACAAAATAAAAACCACTGTGAGGATAAAAAAAAGGCTTCCTAAGATAATATCTGTTCTTCTGTCTTTTGTTGCCATACGTTACTATCGGGGTTAATGCGTTAATTTTGTTTCGGTGTTTTGTAGAGCATGTAAAGTGCGTGGGGCAGCATTAAAAAAGTCATGCCCGAAAATGGTATCATAAATACCCCTACCAGTACTACGATAAGATATGCCAAGGTGAACTTTTTAGGGATGTAGTTGTTTTTTTGTTCCACTTCTTGAACCAAAAAGCCTAAGGGAATGAGTAAAAGACCAAAATAAAAAAACCAAAACGCAGCAAAGTTTTCAAAATTCATTTGGCCATTTAGTATCGGAAACTCATAGAGCCCTTCGCTAATTTTGAAATAGAATTTATGGGCAAACCCAGTAAATTGTTTGCCAAACGCAAAGGGTGAAATACCCAATAAAGAATGTGCCGAACCTAAAAAGATCAAAATCCTTCCGTTGCCTATTTTCATGCCTGATATACAGTTTTATCAATAGTATAGGTCTCTATCATCTGTTTTTGCAATGCCTTTTCCGGGGAATATTTTAAAATGATATTTCTAAGTAGTTCCAATGGTCCATTGGTAACGGCCATTTTAGAGGTCAATCGTGACTGCTCCACAAGCTTTTTTACTTTTTTCTTTCTGTAATTATAGAAGTCGTTAAAAGCGGTGTCCAAGGTATTGGTATTATCAATAAAGTTCGCCAAATAGAAGGCGTCTTCTATGGCTTGGGCGCCTCCTTGTCCTAAATCCGGTGTCATGGCGTGTGCGGCATCTCCAATCAAACAAATATTGTCTGCATGCCATTTGCCCAACCATTCTAGGTCCGATATATTGCCACGTATTATTTTGTTGATGGAAGTGTTTTGAATCAAAGTAGTTACAATAGGGTGGTATTGGGAAAACAACTCCATTAATTTGGTTTTTACAGTATCCTTATTGTCTTGCAGATTGGGTTCACTTAACATTACGGCAAACCAGTAGGTTTTTCCCTTTTCCAGTTTGGAAACGCCAAACTGAAGTTTTTTGCCCCAAAGTGTAAAGCCTGATGAGGCAAGATTGCTATCAATTTCAAAATCGGCCACGCCTCGCCAACAGGTTTGTCCGGAATATCTAAGCTTGCTATCCGGGAATAATTGTTGTCTTACTTTTGAGTTGATTCCATCCGCACCTATGATCGCATTCGTTTTTTGGATGGACTTATCGTGGAAATTTATCGTATATGAATGATCATTGTTTAAGGTGTAATACTCAAACCCCTTGTCTAATTTTATATTCGCCTTGTTTATAAAGGAATAGAGTGTCTTCTGCAACACTCCTCTATGTATGGCCAAAGTGGTGTAGCCAAATACGTCTTTTACAAAGTCTTGGCTCGAGTCCCTGATTGGTTCAAGTTTGTGGTTTGCCAATAAAATTTTATCAAAGGAGTTCCCGGAACGCTGTATGCTATGTAATAGTTTTGGGTCGATCCATTCTAAAACCTGTAGTGCATTTGGTGAGAGCCATATGCCTGCGCCTACTGTTTTTAATTCATCCACTTTTTCAAAGAGGGTGTATGCTATACCCAGTTTCTCAAAGCAAAGGGCGGTAGTCAGCCCGCCAATTCCTCCACCAATAATAGATATGTTTTTCATTTTATGATGCTTTTTTGACCCTTAAAACCTCAAATTATTGATTTTTAATAATTTAAATGTTCTTTTCTCCTAGTTTTTCAACCTTTTTAAGCCACGCTGTCCGGAACTTGTCTTTTGATAACCTAACTGGTCCAATAGCTGTTATTTTTACAGATTTTACACCAATAAAGTTCATGGTCATTTTTTTCATGGCATTGTGACTTGGCTTTCCGTAAAACCACCTATAGTACCAGCTTGGTTGATCTAATGTGCAGATTATCCGCGATGTCTTGGATGAAAAAAATTTATCCCACCAAAGGGAGTTTTGTCGTTTTTGAAATGCAAACCCGGGAAGTAACACTCTATCTATAAACCCTTTCATGATTGCAGGAACAGAACCCCACCAAACAGGGTAAAACCACACAATATGGCTTGCCCATTTTAACTTTTCTTGAGCATTGATAAGATCGGGCTCCAATTCGGTTCGTTTTCTGTATCCGAACTCAAGATTTGGATTAAAGTTTAACTCTCGGATGTTTATTGTTTTAATTTCAGCATTGGTGGCTAAAGCGCCTTTTATGTATGCGTTGGACAGTGCGAAGTTGTAGCTTTCCTTATCGGGATGCCCATTAATGACCAATATCTTTTTCATTTATTGATATTTATTTTTTTAGGTCGGAATTTGCCAGTAATTATCTCGACGGGTATGAAGATTTATTACGGCTCATTTCAGACGTTTAGAAATAGGTTTTTACTTTTTGTTCTATTGAATTACTTGATACGTCTTTCGTGTTAAAATATTTGAACAGTGCAATGGAAGCTGGGACGGTTAAAAAGAAGAAACATATGGTAAATGTTAGACCACTGGCCAATACTGCTATTATTTGGGACATTTTTGCTCCCAAATTTTGCTCTTGAAGTATGAAGTACTCGTGAATAGGTAAAGAATATTCGTAAAAACGAATTATTGTTTCGTAGGCAAGCCAAGTAGGGTAGAACCATTTTCTAAAAGAGGTCCACCACTTGCCCCAAATCGATTTATTGACAGTACTGTTTCCTTCCATTTGTTTAACTTTTCCGCAAAGATTAGGTTAATGGAAGTCTCTTCATTTGACCTAAATCAAATTCGAACTTTCTTGCTTCGAATTCTACTTAACGTTTCTAGTGTGATGCCTAGATAAGAAGCGATATGTGTTAAAGACATTCGTTGAGTAATGTCCGGATATACACTAATTAAATGTTGATACCTTTCATCTGCTTTTGAGAATTGGATGATATGTAATCGTTCGCAAAGACCTAGCATGGTTTCTGTAACAACTTTGCTTATAAAACGTTCAAAATCATGATGCTTGTTCGAAAGTATATCAACCGTTTCTTTGGAAAATTCCAATACTATGGAGTCTTCAACAAATTCTACATAATGCGGACTTGGTTCTTTGCTAAAAAAACTAACAACAGAAGCCATGAACTGATTTTCAAAGGTAAACCAGTCAGATATATCTTTTCCCTCTTTGATATAGTAGGCTCTTGCACAACCGCTTATAATTAGATAAGCTTTTTTGGAAAATTGGCCTTCGCGCACCACAATTTCACCTTTTTCAAAATTTCTGACCTTAGAATTTTCAATAAATTCTTTTTGACACTCTTTGGTAAGTGGTGAGTAGGACTGCTCTATTTTGTTTAAAATAAGTTCTAGGTTCATTTTTTAAAAGGGCTACAACTATCGTGAATTATTTTTATTTAGCTATTGTGTTTGGCTTATGTTTAATGCTAAAGTTACATGAATTGGCAATAAAGCACATTCTATTTGCTTCCTCATTTCAAATTTCGCACTCTTGTGTTGGCTTCCTTAAATGGTTTACAATCTTGTACAAATGTATAAACGGATTTCTTCATAACTGCTTTCCAGTCAAATTTAAACAAAAGGTGTGGGCTGGTGCTTATAATACGTATTTCAGGACGCCTAACTTTAAAGCTTTTATCTGCTTTTTCCGTAGGCCGATAAAATTACTTGTATCCCATATATTTTGAATACGATATAGAAAATATTATTTGTTAATAAATATTACTAATTCTTCTTATAAGAAAAACTATATGGTTGTATTTACTAAAAATGATATAATTTCATGCGGTAAATGCTTGCCCATAGATGTTTTTGGAATATAGTGAGAATGCGATTTGTAAAGACAATCCTATTCCCAATGCTCCAAATAGTGGCCCCAAAGCTTATTTACCTATTATATTTGAATTAAAGAGCACCAGATTTTTTGTTTCCAGATTTTGAAAAGGGACAGTTGGGAACAGGGGATAAGTGTTGAGGAAGAACTACTTTATAATCACTAAAGCACCAGAATGCACCTTCTGTATCCAAAGACCAAAACATTTTTCCTATTTATTTTCTTTTTGTGGCTTTCCATGGCCTATCCACAGAAAACATACAATGATTCCATTAATATCTATTTCGGTCAAATAAAAGATCTGTTAAAAAAAAGTAACGATAATAAGGAAGACTTTTTGGACATTGAATTTCTTTTGGACAAACAAAATCGGGTAAATGGTAACGAAAAAGTATATGTGCTACTTAAGCTATATTCCGCTTATGTGTACAAGTCATTGGAGGATGCACGCAGCTACAACCATAAGGCTCTTGAACTCTCAAAAAATATTGGATATGTAAAGGGAGAATTGGCCGCTAAGTTCAACGAAGCTTATTTATTGTTTGTCAACGGTCAGTTTGATGAAGCCATGTTGCTGGCGGAAAATGTTTCGAAAAAGGCCACTTTTGATAACTACCCCGAAGTGCATGCGGACACCCACGCCCTAATTTCGTACATACATACGGAAAGAGGGGAATATGACATGGCCTTGGAAACAGGATTGAGGTTGTTGGACATAGCCGAAAAATCCCAGGATGAATATCTCTTTATGAGGGCAAGTTCGGCACTGTCCCATTATTATCTCCGGATGGAAAACTATCGTATGGCCTTGAGTTATTGCTTAAAGGGGCTGCACTATGTTATCCGGTTGAAAAAGGTTCAATTTATTTTCCCTAAAATTGATGAGATAGGGAGAATGACCGCCAAATTGAATAGTGCGGAAAAAGCCTTGGAAATCTATTCGTTTTACCTTGATGTCGAAAAAAAAATAGCTTCGCCCGGGAGCTATATCCAGAGCATTGTTTATATGAACATTGCGGACATCTATATATCAATAAACCAATATGAAAAGGCTCAGGAATATTTGACCCAGGCCATGGAACTGAACTATCAAAACAATTACCGTTTTAGAATTCCACGGGCATTGATCCTACAAGCTGAACTGTTCCTAAAGACAAGCGATACCATAAACGCCCTGTTGTATTACGAAAAAAGTATTGATGCCGCTGAAGATATCAATGCATTCGATGTGGTAAAGACAAGTAGCGCAACTTTGGCCGATCTGTACGAAAAAAACAATCAGCTCTCCAAAGCTTATGAGTATAGCACCCTCAATAAGGCAATCCGGGATTCATTGTTCAGCAATGAAAAAGAACAGAAAATCATTATCCTGGAAACCAGACGAAAAATAAAGGAGGTTACCCAAAAGCAAAAGATACTTGAACTTGAGAATGAAACACAAAAGGCCCGCTACAATACCATGGTTATTGTTTTGGTCTTTATCCTCATTATCGGCTCTTTTGGCACCTACTCCTATTTTAAGGTAAGAAATAAAAATCGGTTACTGTACCGAAAGACCATTGAGCTGGCCCAGGTACAGGTTGACATGAGGCAAAAGTTGCAGCAGCTAGAGATCAAGGATACTGAAATCCATGAAATAGATCCTTCCGAAGATGACCATCGTTTAAAAACAAGCAAAACCTTGGACGACACCATAACGGATATCATTTTAAAGCGACTTACCAAATTGGAACAGGAACACTTTTTCCTTGACCACTCCTGTAGTTTAAGGGAAGTGGCCCTACAGTTGAAAACCAATCCCAAATATTTGTCTCAAGTGGTCAATCAAGAAAAAAGGATGAGTTTCAGTAATTATATCAATGAACTCAGAATAAACTATTTGTTGGAGCGTTTATTGGAAGATCCGGATTTTAGGCACAACAAACTAAGTTATATTGCCACTTCAGTAGGCTACAACAACCTTAACACCTTCAACACGGCCTTTAAAAAAAGACAGGGCATATTGCCTTCTTTTTTCATCAATGAACTAATCCAAGAATCAAAGCCCAAAAAAGTGTAATCATTTAATTAAAGGTCTTTGGCTCTTTTCCCATATGGAATGTTAAGGTTCCACCCCCAATAATCTGATTATGTACCAACTTTAGGTTTTTTATCTCTTCCCCATTGAGTTCCACCTTTTGGACATAGACATTTTCCTTGTTTTGGTTTTTGGCCTCAATGACCAGTTTCTTTCCGTTATCCAACCGTATGGTTGCACTGTTTACCATAGGGCTCCCAATGGCATATTCGTCAGAGCCGGGCAATACGGGATAAAACCCCAATGCACTGAAAATATACCAAGCAGACATTTGGCCGGCATCATCATTGCCACAAAGCCCATCTTCCTTATTGCTGTACATGGTATCCAAAATCATCCTGACCCTTTCCTGTGTTTTCCATGGACTGTCCGTCCAGTTGTACAAATACGGAATGTGGTGCCCAGGTTCATTCCCATGAACATAGTTCCCTATGATCCCATCCCTGGTGATATCCTCGTTCTTCTCAATATACTTATCTTCAATTTCAGTGGTGAAAATCTTGTCCAGATGATTTGGAAATTCTCTTCTGCCCCCCATCATTTCTACCATTTTATCAATATCATGGGGCACATAGAGCCCATAATTCAACGCATTGCCTTCAATAAAACCTTGGCCATGGGTATCAAAGGGATTAAACTTCTTCCGCCAAGTGCCGTCAGAAAGTTTTGGACGCATATAGTTGGTTATGGAATCAAAAACATTGTGATAATTCCCTGACCTTGCCATATAGTATTTATGGGCATCCTTGTTGCCCGCTTTTTGGGCGATCTGGGCAATGCACCAATCATCGTATGCAAACTCCAACGTTTTTGAGACCGATGAAGAACTTTTGTCCTCAGGAACATATCCCAAGGCCATATAGCTATCTATTCCATCAAAATACCCTACCGTAGATGTGTTCCTTGAGGCTTGAAATGCCCTTGAGAAGTCCACATCCGTGGTGCCCTTGGCCATGGCATCCGCTATCACAGAAACAGAATGATACCCGATCATGCACCAGTTTTCATTGGCATAATGGCTCCAAATGGGCAACATTTTATGTACACTTTGATCGTGATGGGCCAACATGGACTTGATCATATCGTTGTTTCTCTGTGACTGGATAATATTGAATAGGGGGTGCAATGCCCTATAGG
>JAAEZN010000039.1 GCA_018222835.1 Algicola sp.
GTGACCCCAGAGGATTACAGGTACCCCTTCTTGGGATAACGAACACCATACATCAACAAAAAAAAGGCCGCCATGATTGTAATGGCGGCCTTTTTAATGTATTGAAATCAATTTTTTAGACTCAAGCACAGTATAACCGATAAAGGTTTTACAGGAAATACATCAATAATTGCAACAGAAAACCACGCGCTTACACAAAATACTGTATATCAATATTTTAAATTACTTTCAAAAAGAATTTGCCTGCATCACACAATCTCTATGTAAATTTTACGTTAACTTATCGTAAACTAAACGTAATATAGGTATATTTGTTTAACCTAAATCAATTAGTTATGATAGATAGAGTTAATGTATTGACGAGATTGACAGTAAGAAAATATCAGCAATTATGGCTTTATGCAAAGAATTATGCCAGGAAATGCAGGTTAGTATATGAGAGAATGTACAGTATCTAAACTATCCCTTAAATTTTTGAGGTAAGTAAACCACCTTTTTGGTCTCAAAGAATTCCTCCTCAAAATACTCGTTTAAATCAAAAACCTGGACAGTTTCATAACCTTTCAGCTCATCAGAAAGGTCCCCTCCTTTAAGATAAAGAATACCATTTTTACGTTGGTGGGCAGAATCTTTTTTGATTTTCCCCTTGGTCCAGTGCACAAATGTGGGCATCGCAGCTACTGCACGACTCACAATAAAATCAAATTGCCCTGGGATATCCTCCACGCGAGAGTGATAGGCCTCAACATTTTGAAGTCCAAGCCCTTCCACAACCTCGTTTACCACCTTAATTTTTTTACCAATAGCATCCACAAGGGTAAATTTTACATTTGGAAATAAAATAGCCAAAGGAATACCCGGAAATCCACCACCTGTTCCCACATCTAAAATATCCGCACCTTCGTTGAAAATTTGAATCTTTGCAATACCCAGAGAATGAAGCACATGCCTTAAATACAACTCATCAATATCCTTTCTGGAAACCACATTTATTTTTTGATTCCAATCATGGTAGAGCTCCTCCAACTTCGCAAAATGCTCTCTCTGCTCCTCATTGAGTGTCGTAAAATATTTGAATATAAGTTCCGAGTTCATTTCCCATACGTTAATTTTACAAATTTAATACTTTTAACGTGCTTAACACCGTTCTAACACAACAGTGTAGAGCTAAAAGAAGCATTTTAATTACATTTGTATAAAACTTTTTTTTATGGATAAGAATACCATCCGGTTTTCAAGAAAGGATTCTGCACAATTTTTCAGAACGCTGAACAAAAGAGTGAACGAATACTTTAAAGAAAACAACCTCAAGAAAACCGGGAACTGGAAACTTCACTTGAAAACTATAGTGATGTTTGCCATCTTTTTGACCCCTTATTTTTTAATGTTGACCTTGGACTTGCCTTTTTGGGGCTATTTATTGCTCTCCATCACCATGGGAGTCGGTATGGCCGGTGTTGGCATGAATGTGATGCACGATGGAAACCATGGCGCCTATTCTAACAAAAAATGGGTAAACAAGCTCATGGGAAGCAGCATCTACATCTTGGCAGGAAACGTATATAACTGGCAGGTACAACACAATGTACTTCATCACACATACACAAACATCCATGAGCATGACGAGGACATGGAGGCTGGAAGAATTCTACGATTCTCCAAGCATGCAGAATGGAGAAAACACCACAAATTCCAACACTACTACTCCATTTTCCTATATGGGTTATTGACATTCAATTGGGCAATTACCACGGATTTCCAGCAAATGTACCGTTACATGAAGAGAAAGCTGAGCTATGGTAAATTGCCAAATCCGGTAATCAATTGGAGTACTTTGGTAATCACCAAAATAATCTACTTGACCATCTGGATCATACTTCCACTAATTTTTGTTGATATAGCTTGGTGGCAAGTCTTGCTAGGCTTTTTTATTATGCACTACGTAGCCGGTGTAATTCTTAGTGTAGTGTTCCAATTGGCGCATATTGTGGACCATGCCGATACTCCGCTACCGGATGAAGAAGGGAACATGAAAAATACGTGGGCCATTCACCAATTGTTCACTACCGTGAATTTTGGAACCAAAAATAGGATTGTAAACTGGTTTACCGGAGGATTGAACCACCAAGTGGAGCACCACATCTTCCCAAACATTAGCCATATACATTACACAAATATTTCCAAAATTGTGAAACAGACTGCTCAGGAGTTCAATTTGCCTTATCACGAGTACAAAACTACCAGAAAAGCTATAATTTCACACTTCAAACACCTAAAGGAACTAGGCAAAAAGCCTACCCTTCAATATCAGTAAAAAAGAAGTATAAATGAGCAACCATCTATCTGACAGGATCAAAAACATGTCCACGTCAGCAACCTTGGCCATGGCGGCCAAAGCCAGAGAACTACGAAGTGAGGGAAAAGATATCATCGGTTTGAGTTTGGGCGAGCCGGATTTTAATATCCCCGATTTTATTAAAGATGCCGCAAAAAACGCCATCGACGAAAATTATAGCAGCTATACCCCTGTTGATGGATATGCCGAGCTAAAAACCGCTATCTCCAACAAATTCAAAAGAGATAATGGCCTTGATTATGGATTAAATCAAATTGTGGTCTCCACAGGTGCAAAACAATCCCTATTTAATGTGGCCATGGTAGTCCTAAATCCAGGCGACGAAGTAATTCTTCCAGCGCCATATTGGGTAAGCTATAGCGATATTGTAAAACTGGCCGAGGGGATTCCAGTGGAAGTCCACACACAGATCGATACCGATTTTAAAATGACCCCTGCTCAATTGGAAGCCGCAATTACGCCAAAAACCAAAATGATATGGTTCAGCTCACCTTGCAACCCCAGTGGTTCGGTATATAGCAAAAGTGAATTGGAAGGTTTGGCCGAAGTACTAAAAAAGCATCCCAATATTTACGTAGTATCCGATGAAATCTACGAGCACATCAATTTTGCCGGGGGGCATGTGAGCATTGCCAGCATTGACGGAATGTACGATAAAACCATTACCGTAAACGGTGTTTCCAAGGCATTTGCGATGACGGGCTGGCGAATTGGTTATATTGGCGCACCGGAATGGATCGCCAAAGGATGTACCAAATTACAAGGGCAGGTTACCAGTGGAGCCAACGCTATTGCTCAACGAGCTGTAATCACTGCATTGGAAGCTCCAGTGAGCAAAATCCAATATATGATAGACAAGTTCCACGAAAGAAGGGACCTTGTCCTTGGATTATTAGGAGAAATTGAAGGTTTCAACCTTAACGTGCCCGAGGGTGCTTTTTATGTGTTCCCGGACATTTCTGCATTTTTCGGTAAAACCTTGAACGGTGTTACCATAAACAATGCTTCCGACTTCTCTTTGTATTTATTGGAGCATGCCAATGTGGCCACGGTAACAGGTGAGGCTTTCGGAAACCCGAATTGTATCCGAATTTCTTACGCTGCATCCGAAAAGGAACTAAAAGAAGCAATTGCGCGTATTAAGAGCGTACTATAGAATATACGCTGAACTTTATAGCTTCAGAAAAGTTATAATTTCACCAAACCTCTCGGAGTTTACTTCGGGAGGTTTTTTAATTAGGTCTTTCTCCAGAAATATGGGGTAAGTACAATAAGAACGGTAAACAGTTCCAATCGGCCCAAAAGCATCAAAAATGCGCACCACCACTTCCCTACTGCTGGTAGGCCATTGTAATTACTTACTGGGTTTAAACTGCCCAAAGCCGGACCTACGTTACCCAAAGATGATGCGGAACCACCTACTGCAGAAACAAAATCAAGCCCCAAGAAACCCAATACTAAAGAACCTATTATAAATAGGAGCATGTACAGTACAAAAAAGGCGATTACATTATAAACAATATGTTCTGTTACGGTTTTTTGATTGTATCGTACCGGTATCAATGCGTTGGGATGCAAGGTTCGCTTAAATTCCAGAATACCGTTCTTTATAATCAAAAGGTGACGCATTACCTTAATTCCACCAGCAGTTGAACCTGCAGAGCCTCCAAGAAACATCAAACCAAAGAAGAAAACAGTTAAGAATGGTGTCCATGCCGTAAAATCCGCCGTAACAAAACCTGTTGTGGTAACCACAGCAATTACCTGAAATAAGGTATGGCGCACAGTGCTCTCCACTTTGCCCATAACCATTGGATGAAAATCGGAAACAGGTACGTCTGCCCTAAAATATACTCCCAAGGCAGCAATTATGGTAAACACAACTATAAAACCCAGATAATATTTAAACTCTTCGTCCTTGAGGATGCGCTGTACCCTACCGGTCAAGGCAAAATAACTGAGTACAAAATTACTTCCTGCCAAAAACATAAAGAGTATAATGATGTATTGAATCAACGGTTGGTCGTTCCAAAAGGCCACACTGGCATTTTTGGTAGAGAATCCTCCTGTGGACATGGTGGCCAACGAATGGTTAATGGCATCAAAAAATGACATTCCTGCAAATTTTAGCAAGAAGGTCTCCAAAACGGTATATCCCACATAAATCAACCACAGTCTTTTAGCTGTATCGGTAATCCTCGGGTGGAGCTTATCCCCTCCAGGTCCTGGTGCCTCCGCAGCGAACAACTGCATACCTCCTATCCCCAAAAGTGGCAATATGGCGATGGCCAATACAATAATTCCCATCCCCCCGATCCAATGGGTAAGACTTCTCCAAAGGAGAACCCCTTCGGGCAGCGCCTCGATATCGTCCAAAATTGAAGCACCCGTGGTCGTATAGCCCGACATGGTTTCAAAAAACGCATCGGTTATGGATGGGATGGAACCAGAGAACAGATAGGGCAACATTCCCGATAGGGACATTACGATCCACCCAAAGGTAACCACAATGTAGCCCTCCTTACGTTTTACTTCTTTTTTGTGTCCTCGGGTATAGAACATGGCCATTATTCCAAAAAGCATGGTAACAATAGCGGCCAACATAATATCCAAGGTCACACCATCTTTATAAATACCACTGGCCAGTGTGGCCAAAAGCATAAAAGAGCCGTTGCAAAGTAGCAACAGCCCCATAATATGAATTATTATTCTTGTATTGAGCTTCATTACAGAAACAACTTTTCTATGCGCGGTATGGCCTTGGGGAGACAACAGACCACAACTTTATCACCTTCAGTAATTCTAAAATCACCAAGAGCAATGATTCCTTCCCCGTTACGGATCACCCCGCCAATGCTTGCCTCTCTCGGAAAGTTAAGTTCCCGTATTATTTCTCCGTTCACCAGTGAAGTTGCCTTAACTTCGAACTCCAAAATTTCTGCATTCAAGTTATTCAATCGGGTCAAGGCCAAAACTTCCCCTTTTCGGATATATCTAAAAATGCTATTGGCAGCCAATAGTTTTTTATTGATGAGCGTATCCACTCCAATGGATTGGGACAATTGAAAATAATCCATGTTTTCCACCAGGGCGATGGTCTTCTTGATCTTTTTGTTCTTTGCGACCAAACAGGACATAATATTGGTTTCGGAATTCCCGGTCACTGCTATAAACGCATCCATAGACTCCAAATTCTCTTCCTCCAAAAGCTCCACGTTTCTACCATCTCCATTGATCACGAGTGCATGGGGCAGGTCATCGGCTATATCGAAGGCTTTTTCCTTGTTCTTTTCTATAAGTTTTACATTGAACTTATTTGTACAAAGGTCTCTTGCTGTTTTGTATCCAACCTTGCTCCCTCCAAGAATCATTACGTTTTTTATATCCTGTTTTTGCATTCCGGATAACTTGTACAACTCTTCCACCCCTTTGTCAGATGTGATAAAATACACTTGATCACCCTCTTTAAAAATGGTATCCCCTCTTGGGATCAAGGTAAATTGTGTTCCCGTTCGCTGTAGGGCTATCGGCATAAAATTCAGTTCGGGAAATATACGCGCTGCCTCTTTGACCATCTTACCTACAAAAGGGGCATTCCTTGGCAGGATTACGCCAAACATGGTCAATAAACCTTCTTCAAATTGGTAGGTGTCGTTGAATGCCGACTGATTAAGCATTAACTGAATCTCCATTGCCGCCAAACGCTCGGGAGATATTAATTCATCAATCCCCAACTCCTCAAACTTGATCAGTTCGCGATTGTCCATAAATTCCGTATTGGAAATTCTGGCTATAGTACGTTTGCACCCCAACTGCTTTGCCAAGACGCAGAGCGTTAAATTAGTGGTTTCGGAAGCGGTCACCCCGATTACCAGATCGGACCCATCTACCTGCGAATCTTGTAGCACTTGTATAGAAGTTGCATCTCCCCTGAGTACCCGAATATCCAAATGGTTGTCCGCATAGGACAGCCTTTCTTTGTCGGTATCGATCAAGGTAATTTCCTGCGCCTCGTAGGACAACAATTTCGCTAAATGAAATCCCACTTCACCAGCACCTGCAATAATGATTCTCATTAATTAAAATAGGATGTGTTCTTAAAATAAACTCTATTTCCCCGTAACAATCAACACTAAGAATGGTATGCAATACGTAAACTACATATTTATAACCAAATACGGTATATAATTCCTTTTGATGAGCAAAATTACACAAATATTTTTGTCCGCATCCCTTATGCTAAGTTGTATATTTGCCAGCAAAATAAAGTGATGTCGAAAAAGGTTACCCCATACAAAGAATCCGAGCTTGGCAAGAAAGAGCAAGTAAAGCAAATGTTCGATACCATATCCAAAAATTATGATGGTCTAAACCGAGTAATTTCTTTTGGTACGGACATTAAGTGGCGCAAACGGATCGTGGCCTACCTTAAGGACAAGTCCCCAAAATCTATTCTGGACATTGCTACCGGAACGGGCGACCTTGCCATTGCCATGGCGCAGACCGGTGCAGAAAAAATAGTGGGGCTGGATCTCTCTCCCGGCATGTTGGAGGTAGGAAAACACAAAGTGGCCAACAAAAATCTACAATCCACCATTGAAATGGTCGTTGGCGATAGCGAAAACCTACCGTTCGAAGACAATTCCTTTGATGCCATTACAGTTGCATTCGGAGTTCGAAATTTCGAGAACTTGGAGAAAGGTCTCGAAGAAATTTATCGCGTATTGAAGCCGAAGGGACATTTTTTGGTCCTGGAAACCTCCGTTCCCACCAAAACACCGTTTAAACAGGGATACAGGGTGTACACAAAACATATGTTGCCCGCCATTGGAAAACTGTTCTCCAAGGATAGGTCCGCCTATAAATATTTAAGTGAATCGGCATCTGTTTTTCCACACGGAGAGGCTTTCAACAATATTTTAAGAAAAATTGGGTTTATAGGAGTAGAGAACAAACCACAGACCATGGGTGTAGCATCCATTTACGTCGCATCAAAATAGATTAATGAAAAATCTCCTGATCCTTTTTGGACTGATAGTTTTATCCAGCACCACCGCTGTTGCCCAATTTGGCGACGACCCTATCCTGAATCTTCAGAACGAGGATAAAAAGTTTTTAAACTGGGGATATTATCTTGGTCTTAACCAATACGATTTCCAATTTGAGTACAAAGAAGATACAGGGCGGGACATTTTAGTGGACAAAAGTTTTGGGTTCAATGTTGGTTTGATAGGTGAACTAAGAATCAACGAATTTCTCGATACCCGTTTTGAACCCGGACTGCTATACACTTCCAGAACCTTGGGTTTTCCAGGGTTTTCAACTGAAGCAGATGCCATACGTGAAGTACGCTCCACCTACATTCGTTTTCCGTTGTTATTAAAAGCCAGCACACGAAGAATCGGAAACTGGAAGCCCTTTATCATTGGCGGCGTATATACCTCTATCAACTTGGGCAGTAACGAAGATAGCTTGGATGACAACAGTACCGGGCAGTTTAGAATGAAACAAAATGTATATGGGTACGAAGTAGGCTTCGGTATCGATTTTTATACCGAATATTTTAAGTTTACCCCATCCATTAGAGGTGTTTTTGCCCTAACTGATGAATTGGTTCCGGATGACAACCCCAACAGTCCATGGACAGGAAATATCGGCGCTATGCGCACTCGCGGTATTTTTATAAACTTTACCTTCGAGTAAACAGCCTATCCCCTTCTCATTTCGTTTAATAATATCCCAGTCGCGGTCGCGACATTTAAACTTTCCGTGGTAGAACCTCCAAATTGAGGAATGGATATTTTAGCGGTAATATAGCTGCCTACTTCATCGGAAACACCATTTGCCTCGTTGCCCATTACCAAAACCCCTTTTTGGGGCAGTTGAACATCATAAATGGAATCGCCATCCATATAAGCTCCATAAACAGGAAGTGAAGTGTTTTTCAAATAATTGTCCAAATCTGCATATGTAATATTTACCCTAGCAATTGAACCCATGGTTGCCTGCAATACTTTGGGGTTATAGCAGTCCACCGTGTCCTTGGAACAGACCAGCTCTTGTATCCCGAACCAATCACACAGTCGAATTATGGTGCCCAAGTTTCCGGGATCCCGAACCGTATCCAAAACCACGACCCAATCAGGATTTACTTTTTCCTCTTCCTGCATCATATAAAAAACACCGAGCACCCCGTTCGGATGTGCCAAATTGCTCATTTGCCCCAACACCTTGCTAGATACCAAAGCTGCATTTTCAAATTTTTCCAAAAGTTTAGGGTCGTTCACAAAAATCCGAAACGGCTTACAATCAGAATATAAAAGCTCGTTCACCATCTTTTCACCTTCAACCACAAACAGTTTGTGTTGAGATCGGTACTTTTTTTGCTTTAGGCTAACAACTAGTTTAATTTGGTTTTTTGTAACCATCTAAATCGTGTATTTTTGGCGTCTATGAGGGGTTCTTTAGGTCTAATCTGCAACTGGGCAAAAATAGTGTTATTGTTGCTTTTGCTAAGCATTTCGGGTTGCAATACCTTAAAAAAGGTCGGTGAGGATGAATTATTGCTCACTAAAAACTCCATTTTTGTTGATGATGAAAAGATAAACAATAGTGAGATAAAAGGCCTAATATCCCAAAAACCGAACAGCAGCCTACTCGGTTACCCCTTAAAATTAAACCTTTACAATTTGGCAAAGGAGAATCCTGATTCTTTGTTCCAGGACTGGTTATACAGAAAAGAGAAAAGAGAAAAACGCCTAAACAATCTACTTTCCAAAAAACAGGTAAATCGATTGCGCGAATCTTTTATAGTGGCCGGGGCCAGTGAATTCTTAAAACGAATTGGCGAACCTCCGGTTATCATTGACACGGCAGAGACCAACAAATCCATAAGAAGGCTCAAAGCATATTACAATAGCAAAGGGTACTTTAACAATATCGGCGATTATGAGATAGTCGATGTAAAAAACAAAAAAGCTTCGATATCGTACCACATCACTTTGAACAAGCCCTACATAGTGGATACCGTCCAAAAAAACATCACATCTCCAGAGCTGGATTCGATCTACATGAAGACCGCCAATAAAAGTCTGATAAAAACAGGCGAACAATTCGATCTGGACAAGTTTACATTGGAACGGGAACGATTGACCACTCTTTTCCGGAACTCAGGAGTCTATAATTTTCAGGAAAGCTCCATCAACTACGATATTTTACGGGACACGACCATTGTAGCAGACGACCAACTAATGGATGTGCAACTAAACATAAAGAAATTTAGAAGTTCCACGGATAGCACCGATATCAGTACCCCCTACAAAGTAGCTAGGCACAAGAAAATTAATATTTATGCGGATTACACTATAAACGGTGCCACCGACACCTTAAAAAGTATAGCTTACGAAGGCTATAATATATATTATAACGGTGAACTCAGATACAAACCCAAAGCTCTCACCGACGCCATCTTCTTTAAAAAAGATAGCGTTTATCGCGATTTGGACAGGATAAGAACCTACCGACAGATCACCAACCTTAACACTTTTAAATATCCAAACATTGAATTTATCCCAGATTCCACCCAAACACAATTGGAATCCAACATATATTTAGCGGCCAAACCAAAGTATTCCCTAAATCTAAATTTTGATGTTACCCACTCCAATATTCAACAAGTGGGGACTGCTTTTAGCGCTTCGGTGATTACAAGAAATGTTTTTGGCGGAGCCGAAACATTGAACGTTTCTGCAAGAGGATCCATAGGTCTGTTGAGTGATGCCTCCCTATCCAACGAAACCTTTACTTCCGAACTAGGTGGGGACATCAACATAACATTCCCCCGAATCTGGCTCCCACTGAACACGGAAAAGATCATACCCTATTATATGTTGCCGCAGAGCCGATTATCGGCAGGTACCAACTTCCAACGAAATATTGGTCTGGACAAACAATCCTTAAATTCCATTTTATCCTATAATTGGTCCCCTAGCGATCGTCTTAAAAATAACATTGAATTATTGAATGTCGAATTTGTACGCAACGTAAACACCGATAATTTCTATAATGTGTACCGCAACACCTTTTCCAATTTGGACGACATTGCAGATGATTTTCAGGACGACCCTCAATACGCGGAATATTTTAGGCCATTGGAAAATGATGGGGACGAACCACGCCTTGACATCCCCACAGGAGCCAATAATTTTGCCCAAGATGTTTTGAATGGTACACTTCCAGTCTCCAACGATGATTTCCAAATCGTAAACAGCATAGAGGAAAGACGACGAAGATTAACGGAAAACAACCTCATCTTTGCCTCCAACTTTACCCACACCAAAAACAGCAAATCCGGAATAAACGACCTTGATTTTTATCAGTACCGAATCAAATTGGAAAGTGCTGGTGGAATGCTGTCCCTGCTTACCAACGTAATACCCTTTAATAAAAACGACCAGGGACAAAGCCTTGTTTTTGGCGTACCTTTTTCACAATATGCCAAAACGGAGTTCGATTATATTAGACATTGGGAAATCGGAGGGTCGCAGGTAATCGCCTTCAGGAGTTTTACGGGATTGGCAATTCCTTATGGCAATTCGGACAACGTACCCTTTGTTCGCAGTTACTTTGCAGGGGGCTCCAACGACAATAGAGCCTGGAATGCATACGAACTAGGCCCTGGAAAAACAGACAATATAAACGACTTTAACGAAGCTAACCTAAAACTCGCATTCAACTTGGAATATAGATTTCCTATAGCTGGCGATGTAAAAGGAGCTCTTTTTGCAGATGCAGGGAATATCTGGAACGTATTCGATAACGAAACCAATACCGATGCCACGTTCAATGGCTTTTCCTCGCTTGGCGACCTTGCATTGGGAACAGGGCTCGGACTTCGTTATGATTTTACTTATTTCGTATTTAGGTTGGATGTGGGCTTTAAGACCTACAATCCTGCAAAAGTTGGATCCGATCGTTGGTTCGATGGCTACAACTTCAAAAGAGCTGTCTTCAACATAGGGATCAATTATCCTTTCTAGAGCAAATATTTTATTACTTTTGTTTCCTATTTAACTCGAAACCAATATTACTATGTCCCACAATATAAAGCCCGGTGTTGCAACCGGTGACGAAGTTCAAGCAATTTTCAACCATGCCAAAGAAAACGGATATGCCCTACCTGCGGTCAACGTAATTGGATCGGACAGCATTAATGCCGTTATGGAAACAGCTGCAGCATTGAATTCCCCCGTAATCATTCAATTCTCTAACGGAGGTGCCCAATTCAACGCAGGCAAAGGACTTTCCAACGACGGTCAAAAAGCGGCCATCCTTGGAGCTGTAGCCGGTGCAAAGCACGTTCATCAATTGGCCGAGGCTTATGGTGCGACCGTGATTCTTCATACAGATCACTGTGCCAAAAAATTATTGCCTTGGATCGATGGACTTTTAGATGCCAGCGAAGCACATTATAAAGAAACAGGAAAGTCTTTGTTCAGCTCCCACATGATCGATCTATCCGAAGAGCCCATTGAGGAAAACATAGAAATTTGCAAAGAATATTTGGAGCGCATGAGCAAAATGGATATGACTTTGGAGATAGAATTGGGAATCACAGGAGGTGAAGAAGATGGCGTTGACAATTCTGATGTGGACGATTCTAAATTGTACACCCAACCAGAAGAAGTCGCTTATGCATACGAAGAACTGTCAAAAGTAAGCCCAAGATTTACCATTGCCGCTGCTTTTGGAAACGTACATGGTGTTTACAAGCCCGGAAACGTAAAATTGACACCAAAAATCCTTAAAAACTCACAGGAATTCATCACAGAAAAATATGGTGTAGAACACAATCATATTGATTTTGTATTCCACGGAGGTTCCGGTTCAACTGTTGAAGAAATTAGGGAAGCCATAGGTTACGGTGTTATCAAAATGAACATCGATACAGATCTACAATATGCGTTCCTGGAAGGTATTAGGGATTATGTACAAGGTAAGTCCGATTACCTACAAGCGCAAATTGGAAATCCGGATGGCGATGACCAACCCAACAAAAAATACTACGATCCACGAGTTTGGCTTAGAGAAGGTGAAAAAACCTTTAGCGCACGTTTAAAGAAAGCTTTCGAAGATCTAAACAACATAAATACCTTATAAACCTTAGTTTAACTAAATATTGATCGCATGTCGTCTTGGTTTAAAAGAAAGGAAAAAGGAATACAAACAGCCACTGAGGAGAAAAAAGACACTCCCAAAGGGCTTTGGTACAAATCCCCTACAGGAAAGATTGTAGAGGCCGAAGATCTTGCCAAAAACTTTTACGTAAGTCCCGAAGATGACTACCACGTAAGAATTGGGAGCAAAGAATATTTTGAGATACTTTTTGATGATAACAAGTTCAGTGAACTCGACACAAAAATGTCGTCCAAAGACCCATTAAAGTTTGTGGACACCAAAAAATATTCGGATCGCCTTAACGCTGCACAGAAAAAAACAGGCCTAAAAGATGCTGTAAGAACAGCAGTTGGAAAATCACAAGGCAGGGACATTGTTGTGGCCTGTATGGATTTCGGCTTTATTGGAGGCTCTATGGGTAGTGTGGTAGGTGAAAAGATTTCACGCGCCATCGATGTTGCCAAAAGGAAAAAGATTCCATTTGTAATGATTTCCAAATCTGGAGGTGCCCGTATGATGGAAGCTGCACTATCCCTGATGCAATTGGCAAAAACATCTGCAAAATTGGCTCAATTGGCCGAAGCCAAAATACCTTATATATCCTTGTGTACGGACCCGACCACAGGAGGTACCACCGCTTCTTATGCCATGCTCGGCGATATAAACATTGCAGAGCCAGGCGCCCTTATCGGTTTTGCCGGACCAAGGGTTGTTAAGGACACTACCGGGAAAGACCTACCTGAAGGATTCCAAACCGCCGAGTTTCTTAAGGAGCACGGTTTCTTGGATTTTATCACCCACCGTAGGGATTTGAAAAAGAAAATCAACCTATATATTGATTTGATCACAAATCAACCTATAAGAAATTAAGCAAAGCCCCGAAATCGGGGCTTTTTAATTACCCTTTTGTAGGTATGGCCCATCAAACCAAAAGATTTTTGCTTATAGCTATATAATTGAAATAAAAGCATATCTTTGCACGCTGATTGAAGGTCAATCAATACATAAAAATCATTTAAATAATATTGGAATGTATTTAACTAAAGAAGTTAAAGCCGAGATTTTCAAAAAACACGGCGGCTCAGAGAGCAACACTGGTTCAACTGAAGGACAAATTGCATTGTTCACACACCGAATCAACCATTTGACAGGTCACCTTAAAAGAAACCACAAAGATTACAATACCGAGCGTTCTTTGGTGGCATTGGTAGGTAAAAGACGTAGTCTTTTGGATTACCTAAAGAAAAAAGATATCGAAAAATATCGTTCCTTGATCAAGGAATTAGGTATTAGAAAATAAAAATACAAGGGGAGGCATTGGCTTCCCCTTTGTTTTTTGTTGAATTGATTTCAACAACCAAAAAGTCCCGATCGTAAATTGGGCAAACACAAAAAGCTACAAAATAGTTTTTCATTGGTCATGTGCTACAGGCACACACAACAACAACACAACCCGACCGCCCGGAAGGCGATAGACCAAATGTTTAACGACCCGATAATTTTGATTCGGGTAAGATTAATTTTATGATTCCAAAAACATTCAAAGAGGTTATAGACCTTGGTGATGGTAGAGAGATTTCTATCGAAACCGGAAAATTGGCAAAACAGGCCCATGGTTCTGTAGTTGTACAATCTGGCAAGTGTATGCTATTGTGTACGGTTGTCTCAAATTACAAAGCTGCGGATGTGGACTTTTTACCACTTACCGTGGATTATCGCGAAAAATTTGCCGCTGCTGGACGTTATCCAGGAGGGTTCTTCAAAAGAGAGGCAAGGCCAAGTGATGGTGAAGTATTGACCATGCGATTGGTGGACAGAGTTCTTAGACCTTTGTTCCCAAAGGATTATCATTCTGAAACACAGGTAATGATCCAGTTGATGTCGCACGACGAGGATGTTATGCCCGATGCCATGGCAGGATTGGCTGCTTCTGCTGCAATTCAACTTTCGGATTTCCCATTCGAATGTGCCATTTCAGAAGTTCGCGTAGGTAGAGTAAATGGTGAATTCATCATCAACCCAACCAGAGAACAATTAAAAGAGTCAGACATTGATATGATGATCGGTGCCTCCGCAGATTCCGTTATGATGGTTGAAGGTGAGATGGACGAGATTTCTGAAGAAGAAATGGTAGAAGCCATCAAATTTGCCCACGAAGCCATTAAAGTACAATGTGCTGCACAGGAAAAATTGGCCGAAGCTTTCGGTAAAAAGGAAGTTCGTGAGTACGAGCCTGAAGCCGAGGACGAAGAGCTTCAGAAAAAAATCCACGACATGGCCTATGACAAGGTATATGAAGTGGCCAAGGCAGGTTCTTCCAAAAAAGAACGCAGCGAGGCATTTGCCGCTATAAAAGAAGAAATCAAAGAATCCTTCTCCGAAGAAGAGTTAGAAGAAGCTGGTGATTTGGTTTCAAAATACTACCATAAAACCGAAAAAGAAGCGGTCAGAAACCTTACACTGGAAGAAGGTCTTCGTTTAGATGGCCGTAAAACTACAGATGTTAGACCTATCTGGTGCGAAACCGATTATTTGCCATCCGTACACGGTTCTGCCATCTTTACCAGAGGTGAAACACAAGCTTTGGCAACCGTTACCTTAGGTACATCCAGAGAAGCCAACCAAATAGATATGCCATCTTACGAAGGTGAGGAAACATTCTATTTACACTACAACTTCCCTCCTTTCTCAACTGGTGAAGCACGACCAATACGTGGCACTTCCCGTAGAGAGGTTGGACACGGTAACTTGGCACAACGTGCCCTTAAGGGAATGATCCCGGAGGATTGCCCATATACCGTACGTGTGGTATCCGAAGTACTTGAATCCAATGGATCATCCTCTATGGCTACGGTCTGTTCTGGAACCATGGCTTTGATGGATGCCGGTGTTCAGCTGAAAAAACCTGTTTCCGGTATCGCAATGGGGTTGATCTCCGATTCGGAAACTGGAAAATATGCAGTTCTTTCCGATATCTTGGGCGATGAAGACCACTTGGGCGATATGGACTTTAAAGTTACCGGTACCGAAGATGGTATTACCGCTTGTCAAATGGACATTAAAGTAAAAGGACTTTCTTACGAGATCCTTGTAAAAGCTTTGATGCAAGCCAAAGACGGAAGAATGCACATTTTGGGCAAACTTACCGATACGATTGTCGCTCCAAGAGAAGAAGTTAAATCTTACGCACCAAAAATTGTAACCAGAATTATTCCTGGTGAGTACATTGGTGCACTAATTGGAAAAGGTGGAGAAGTAATCCAAGAACTTCAAAAAACAACCAACACTACCATTGTTATCAACGAAGATCCTGATACCGAAGAAGGTATTGTGGAAATCTTGGGAACAGATCAAAATGGTATCGATGCCGTATTGGCAAAAATCGACTCCTTAATGTTCAAACCAGAGGTTGGAAGTGTTTATGAAGTTAAAGTGATAAAAATGCTCGACTTCGGCGCAGTAGTGGAATACACTGAGGCCCCGGGCAACGAAGTATTGCTCCACGTATCCGAATTGGCGTGGGAACGCACCGAAAATGTATCCGATGTAGTGAATATGGGAGATGTCTTTGATGTAAAATACTTTGGTATCGATCCAAGAACCAAAAAGGAAAAGGTATCAAGAAAAGCCTTGTTGCCAAAACCAGAAGGTTACAAAGAACGCCCACCTAGAAATGATAGGGATGGCGACCGAAGAGGTGGTGATCGCAGAGGCGGCAACCGCGATAGAAAACCGAGAAGAGACTAGTAAAATCTCAATTTTCTACTACAAAACAACCCTAGGGCAACAGTCTTGGGGTTTTGTTTTTTAAAAAAATGTACCTAAAATGTAACTTTTTCGTTTTTTGAACGTATAACCTAATGAGCTCCGGCTCACAAATTTAATATGAAGGGAATTTTTTAGATGAGACAGTTAAAGATTACAAAACAGGTTACCAATAGGGAAACCGCGTCGTTGGACAAGTATTTACAAGAAATCGGCAAGGTTGATTTGATTACTGCCGATGAAGAGGTAGAGTTGGCACAGCGGATTAAGGCGGGAGACCAGGTAGCCTTGGAAAAATTAACTAAAGCCAACCTTAGGTTCGTGGTATCGGTTGCAAAGCAATACCAAAACCAAGGATTAACACTACCAGATTTGATCAATGAAGGTAATTTGGGACTTATCAAAGCAGCACAACGTTTTGATGAAACCCGTGGGTTTAAATTTATTTCATACGCCGTTTGGTGGATTCGTCAGTCCATTTTACAAGCATTGGCAGAACAGTCACGTATTGTTCGCTTGCCTTTGAACAAGATTGGCTCCATCAACAAGATCAATAAAACCTTTGCGTTCTTGGAGCAAGCACACGAACGCCCTCCATCCGCAGAGGAAATTGCCAAAGAATTGGACATGACCGTGGAAGATGTGAAACAATCCTTAAAGAACTCAGGACGTCACGTATCCATGGATGCACCCTTAATTGATGGTGAAGACTCCAACCTATACGATGTATTGCGCAGTGGTGAGTCCCCAAATCCGGACAAGGAACTTTTGCACGATTCGCTTCGCACCGAAATTGAGCGTGCTTTGGAAACCCTTACCCCGCGCGAGGCAGATGTAATAAGACTTTACTTTGGTTTGGCCGGCCAACATTCCATGACATTGGAAGAAATTGGTGAAACTTTTGATTTGACCCGTGAACGTGTTCGTCAAATTAAAGAAAAGGCGATTAGAAGACTAAAACACACCTCAAGAAGTAAGATTTTAAAGACATATTTAGGATAAAGTGTAAAAATAACCAACTAAAGTACAGTTAAACTATCCTTAAATTTGATTTTTGGCAGGAAAGTTGTATTTTAGTAAGATATAACAGTTTATCATGACTGTTCGTTTTTTGATTGATGAATAAACTCCGGCTGATTACCGGAGTTTTTTTCGTTTATGGATGGTCGTAAATGGCTAACTTTGTAACATGAACAAATCAATGATCGCCCCCTCGTTATTGGCATCCGACTTTGCCAATCTTCAACAAGAAATCGAAATGGTGAACCAAAGCGATGCAGACTGGTTCCATCTGGACGTTATGGACGGTGTTTTTGTACCCAACATTTCCTTTGGCATGCCCGTGATACAAGCCATTGCCAAGCATGCAAAAAAGCCATTGGACACACATTTAATGATCGTAGATCCAGACAGGTATATCAAGACTTTTGCGGATTTAGGCGTTCATAATTTGTCCGTTCACTACGAGGCCTGTCCACATTTGCACAGGACTCTTCAGGCTATAAAAGCAGAGGGGATGAAAGCCGGTGTTGCCATTAACCCACATACTTCCGTAAAATTATTGGAAGATACCATTCAGGATATTGATTTGGTCATTGTAATGAGCGTTAATCCCGGTTTTGGAGGTCAATCCTTTATAGAAAACACCTATCAAAAAGTAGCGGACCTTAAGGAATTGATTCTTAAGAAAAATGCCAGTACTTTAATTGAAATCGATGGGGGTGTCAACGCCAATAATGCCAAAATGCTGATAGATGCCGGTGCCGACGTGTTGGTAGCGGGAAGTTTTGTCTTTAAAAGTGACAATCCGACCGAAACCATAAAAAAATTAAAAGAAGAAACAGCGTAATGCAGGAATTTGATGTTGTCATCATCGGAGGTGGCCCCATTGGTATCGCTTGTGGCCTTGAAGCCAAAAAACAAGGATTATCCTATATAATAATTGAAAAAGGGACCATTGTAAACTCTCTTTTTAATTACCCGGTGAACATGCAGTTTTTCTCCTCCTCGGAAAAGTTGGAGATAGAGGAGATTCCTTTTATTAGTAAAGAAGCAAAACCAAAACGTAACGAGGCACTGGAATATTACAGAAGAATTGTAACATCCAATAAGCTAAACATCCATCTGTTCGAAAAGGTTAAGGACACGGTAAAACAAGACGGATTTTTTTTAGTAAAAACAGATAAGAGCGACTACAAAGCAAAAAATGTGGTCGTGGCGACCGGTTTTTATGATTTGCCCAACAAAATGAATGTTCCTGGTGAGGATTTGCCAAAAGTTTCCCATTATTACAACGACCCACATTTTTATGCCAGTCAAAAATTGGCCGTGGTCGGCGCCAGTAACTCAGCAATAGACGCCGCTTTGGAATGCTGGCGAAAAGGCGCAGAAGTATCCCTGATTATCCGTGGGCCAGAAGTTGGCACGCGAGTAAAATATTGGGTTCGACCGGATATCATAAATCGGATTGAGGAAGGCAGTATAAAAGCGTACTACAACTCTACAGTAAAGGAGATAAAACCAACGGAAGTCGTAATCAACACCCCAGAGGGCGATCTTACTTTGGAAAATGATTTTGTACTGGCATTAACCGGCTACATGCCCAACTTTGCCTTTTTGGAAAAACTCGGAATTACACTCTCCAACGACTCCAAACGATTGCCCACTTACAATCCGCAAACCATGGAATCCAACATTAATGGCCTATTTTTAGCAGGGGTAATCTGTGGAGGAATGGAAACCCATAAGTGGTTTATCGAAAACTCCCGAATCCATGCACCGATCATTATGAATACGATTAAACAAAAATTGGAAGTAGCAGCAAAAGGCTCTTGATTTGAGTTAACAATTGTAGCCCTTGCGAAAGTGCTTCAACAGAGATATGAGTATCTTTAAGAGAACCTGAAAAAGTTTTCAAATGAGCTCACCCACAAGTACAAGTACCGTGCAAAATATTTTCAGAGTTATATTGGGCTTTTTAATGATAATGGCCGGTATAAGCCACCTCACCTTTAAACGGATAGAATTTAAAGCACAAGTGCCACAATGGTTTCCCAGCAGTGAAGCATTTATGGATTTTGTTGTAGTTGCTTCTGGAGTTGTCGAGATACTTCTGGGGTTGACCATGGTATTTTTAACCAAATACAAGATGAAAGCAGGTATTGCACTTGCAGTTTTCTATGTTTTGATATTTCCGGGCAATGTTTCTCAATATACCAATGGTATTGATGCTTTCGGATTGGACACTGACCTAAAGCGTTTTGTCCGATTGTTTTTTCAGCCCATTCTAATTTTATGGGCTCTTTGGTCCACTGGCGCACTAAAACACCCTATGAACAAAAAAGAGTAACTATGGAATTTTATAATCTTGAAGCAGAACGTTTGGACGGCAAAAAAGAGTCTATGGAAACCTATAAAGGTAAAACCATTATTGTGGTGAATACGGCCAGTAAATGTGGCTTAACTCCTCAATACGAAGGTCTGGAAGAGCTCTATACAAAATATAAAGACCAAGGATTGGTGATTTTGGGATTCCCTTGCAATCAATTTGGTAACCAAGAGCCGGGCACGGCAGATGATATTCAGGAATTTTGCCAAGTAAATTATGGGGTTAGTTTCCCCATGTTTGCCAAAATTGATGTGAACGGAAACGACACCCATCCTATTTTTAAGTATCTAAAGTCTGAATTAAAAGGATTATTGGGAGGTAAAATCAAATGGAACTTTACCAAGTTTGTAATCGACAAAAACGGAAAACCGGTAAAACGATTCGCACCAATCACCAAACCTAAGGCAATGGAGAGTTTTATATGTGGTATTTTATAGTCTATACCACTTTTAATTGAGCCTGTAGGGCCCCGGACTCCCTAAGCATATTTCTACCGTCCTTAAAACTGAGATAAGAATGTCCCTGCTTATTGTTCAGAATGCTAATTTCGCATAACATGCCCCAGTGACGGGCAACTTCTCGCCATGCCCATAGCAAAGAATGTTTAGGGTCGTAAATATGGGTCGCTTCCCCGCCAGCCCCATTCACTTCGATAATACTAAAGTTTTTTCCTATACAAAGTTCCTCGAAGGTGTTGTACAGCACATCCAATCTACCATAATGGAAGCCGTTTATTTGTGTGCACACTCCATTAATGGTGTCTATCAAATCCTCATTGATCATGTGGCAGATATCCACAAATTTTGCTCCTCGCGTGTGGCTTCCGTAGGGAACCAGAACAAATACTTTTCCCAATTCCAAAACATCGTGAAGCTGTTTGCCAAACTTTTGTTCCAACACTTTTAATTGGAAATGACTTCTTGGGCTTTTTTTGATCAAATCCAATAACGAACTCTCACCATCTCCGGTAACCGACAAAAACTCTTTGGAAACTACTCCGGTAATCTTTCCTTTTGACTCTCCCGGTTTGCGTACATAAAAAACACCCACCTCTTTTTGATACGGAACAAACTCTTGAACTAAAAAATGGGAAGGGCTCCACAGCACATACTTTTGGAACTCATCTTTATTATGAATTTTCTCCACACCAAACGCCTTCATTCCAATATCTGGCTTGGCAATAAATGGAAAGCCAATTCCCGAAGCCAAAACCCGTTCCAGTGCCAGAGCCGCAGTATCGTTCTTTTTTACAAAAACGGTTTTTGGAATAAATTGGGTTGGAATCATATTATAAATATCCATTTTGGATATCATGGCCATTCCCCCGTTTTTCATTCCTGGGTTGGCAGCATTAAAAAAGAAAAAAGAACGTGCTTTTACCGAATAAAATACCCAAACTGGAAACATGGGATAATAAATCAACCAAAAAGGCCAATACTCCCAATGCGTGATTTTATGCCAAATGAGCTTTATCGAGTCCATACTATATTTTTAGATTGTGAGTTGACCGTGTGAAAATGGCACTTCAAAATCAATATCGTTCAGTAAATCGGAATGATGCATCACAATACCGCTATCCTTATCCAATATGGCTTGGGTTACACTAAAGGTCTTTAATCCTGATTCCCTATCTATAATAAATCCGTTCTCAAAATCATCATGATTATTCGAATGAAAATCCACAACATCATACGCTGCAACTTGCGGATTTCCTTCTACAAACTTTTTAAACAGCTTTTGTCTATGCTCGATCACCTCATCTTTATAAAGTGTTGCCGACGACCATATGTGATTTTTGTCCCTATCCATCGGCCTAAAATATTTTTGATGCCCGTCCCATCTAAACTCCAATAGTTCCGAAGTATATAAGACCAAAGTAAAAGGCTCAATCCTCGATAATTTCATCTCTTGCAACAAAGCGATCGGGTTTTCCGAAGCAATAATATCCAAAAGTACCAATCCCCTGCTCCTAGCATAATCCCCAGTAGGTCTGTGGCCCACAAAACCGCCGTTCAACAATACGGCGACCGAACCATTTTCGTTGATGGCGAACCAAGTACCCCCTGCTTTGGGGTCTTTTGGAAAAAGTACCTTCATCGAACCAATGGTTTCCTCTTTTGGCTCCAATGCCAACGGACGGCTAATATGTTCGTCCCTGTTTGATGTTATAAAACGTTGCCCACCTGTGGATATATAACTTACTGTGCACATACTCTTCTATATTGTACGGTAGATGGGGCAACTCCGAAAGTTTCCGGTACTTCTTGGTCCGAAAAGTGGCATATCCCAATTTTTATCAATGCTTGATGGTGAATGGTATGTTCCAAATTGTACATTACCTCCCTGTAGTAATTTGTATCCATCTTGTTTTCTTCTCCATTCAATTCGTAACTTATCCGAATGGTCTTATTCGGTTTCTCCAGGTGCATTTGTATAAATGTCAATCGCTCTAGGGCAAACGATAGATCCTCCTCGATTTTTAAATCTCTCTTTCTTCTATCGTAGGATACATCGGCAAGATCATATCCATTGATCAAACAGAGATATAGTTCGATCACATGTCGTGTATGCTGACCTATACTGGTATTGGACAACAAACTACATGATCGGGAGTAGCAACCTTTGGGCAGTTCCGAAAGAACTTGCTTAAATTGCTCTAAGGTATCCAAAGATGATTTGAACATAATAATGATTTGCTTATGATATATTTATAAGTGGACAATACGACTTATATATCAGCAAGAAAACACTAGGTTGTCCTCGCACAAAAGTCTCTTGTCCTTAAAGATATTCAATTCTTGATATTCTCCCAGTTTATATCTGCTTTGGATTTAAGATTATCCGGAGATTCGTTCAACCAAAATTGAAGGGTGTTATTTTTTCCCTTATTGTAAAAAAGATAGAGTTTGCCTCCCCTTATCTCAAAAGTTTCTGGGTTTACATTAACTTTTTTTGAATTTACCGCGACAGCATAGGCACAATAGCCCCCATATTGGGGCAAATAACTTTCAGGTCGTGCAACAAACTTTTCTTTATTGGCCTTGTTGATAAACTTATAGTTTACTCCATCATAAGTAGCAGTAAATTGATCCTTACCTTCTGTTGCATTTCCATCAAAATAAGCGACCACATCAAAACCATGGACCGCAAACCCTTTTTTGGTGTTGTAATCTATTGACTGCGACTGAACCTGAAATCCCATTAGGAGCAAAAAAACTAAAATCCAATACCTCATAAAATCTGGAATTATTAAAGTTGTTTGTTCTTTTCGAGGATTTTGGTCTAAAAAAAATGGCATTCCTTTCAGAAAAAGAAAAAAAGATTTGATCTGGAACCTATTATGAACCAAAAAAGCACGCAATCAATGCGTGCTTTTTTATTAAACTGTGACCCAGGGAGGATTCGAACCCCCAACCCTCAGAGCCGAAATCTGATATTCTATCCAGTTGAACTACTGGGCCAGTTTTTTATAATGAACTTAGTTTTGTTTTTACAATAGAAGATATGGTTTTTCCATCAGCCTGTCCGGCCAACTCTTTGGAAACTATTCCCATAACCTTGCCCATGTCCTGCATACCTGTAGCACCTATGGAATCTATCGTCGTTACGACAACTTTTTCAATTTCTTCTTCTGTAAGCTGCTCGGGCAAAAACTTTTCAATAACTGCTACTTGTGCCAATTCGGGTTCCGCTAGATCTTCACGACCTTGCTCCGTATAAATAGCAGCACTATCCTTGCGCTGCTTAACCAGTTTTTGAACCAATTTAATCTCGTCTTCTTCCGACAACTCAGCTCCTGCACCTTTATCGGTCTTAGCCAACAAAATAGCCGATTTAACGGCTCGCAACGATTCCAGGGCAATGGTATCCTTTGCCTTCATTGCGGCTTTCATCTCTGTCATTACCTTTTCTTGCAAACCCATGTATTCCGATTTAGATCGCGAAGATAAAAAATAAACCCGAAAGTAACTCTACTCCCGGGTTTATGCATTCCATTTAAAATGGATGTTAATTTAAACACTACTAATCAACATTATCGTGCAAAAAAGAGTTGTTGGAACGCAACTGTAAATCGTCGTTGCTATCCTCACCCAAGGTGGTCCTTGATACTTTTTGCTCCCTAGGAACGTCATTAAGGTCCACTCCTTGGCGTTTGTATGCCGGCTCCTTTTCAATATCGTCTATACTGCTACGATTGTTCTGGAACTTGTAATTAAAGTTCTTTAGTTTTCTTCTTCGCTCATCTGCTCTATCTTTTAAAATATCGCTGATAGAACTGTTCATCGGGTCAAGATTGGCCACTGCTTCTTCATTTTTACCCGACCCTTGACTCTTTTCCTCAACCTTGACAGTCTTTTTCTCGAAGACAATCTCGTTTTCAACCATTTTTGGCTCGTGGGTTTCAGCTTTGGACTTTGCACCGGTCAATTTTTCTTCCAACTCCATATATTCTTGCAAGTCGTAACGTGTCTCCCCTTCTTTCTTATATTCCAAAACGGGTTTTACTTCTACATAGTCGTTTACTTCTACTTCACCCAAACCATTATCATCAAGATTAAAGGTTATGGTGTGCTCCTTTTCTTCTTCCACCTCGTTGTTCAACGGCATATCAAAACTCAACGTGAATTGATCTTCATTGCTTTTTGAAGGCACTTGTTCTGCATCTACAACGTCTATGTTATTGATTACATTCTTGGCTTCAATAATTACAAAGTCGTCTTCAACATTCTCTGCGATTACTTCTTCGTAGAACACGTTAAAATTTCTGATGTAGTTGGTTGTTGGAATAAGGTCCGGATCCTTTACTTCAACCTTTGGAGCAATAACTTGTTTCACTTCCTGTTCTTCCTCCATTTCCAATGTATGCTTCACCACCTTTGGTTCAGGTGCAGGAGTTGGCTCTGGTTCTGGATTTTTTTCAACCCTGACTTCTTGTACCGAAGTAGATTCTGGAGTTAAATCTTGTTCTGCGGTCTGCTCATCCTCCAAAGTATAGAATACCTTTTTGGACTCGGTGTTTACAATGTTGTCCTGTTGGTCCACATTAAAACCTGTGGCAATTACGGTTACAGCAATGGCTTCACCCAGGTTCTCATCTTCACCAACCCCCATAATAATATTGGCTCCGTGACCTGCTTCAATCTGAATATGATCATTGATCTCTCCGATTTCATCGATAGTGATTTCCTGCGTACCGGACACTATTAGCAATAGCACATTTTTTGCCCCATTGATCTTGTTGTCGTTCAACAATGGTGAATCCAATGCCTTCATAATAGCTTCGGTTGCTCTTGATGAGCCAGAAGCTGCCGCCGAACCCATAATGGCCGTACCACTATTGGAAAGCACGGTCTTGGCATCTCTAAGGTCGATGTTTTGTGTGTAGTGATGGGTAATTACCTCTGCGATACCCCGTGCCGCAGTGGCCAAAACCTCATCTGCTTTTGAGAAGCCGGCCTTAAACCCAAGATTACCGTAAACTTCTCTAAGTTTATTATTATTGATGACAATCAAGGAATCCACGTTGGCACGCAATTTCTCGATTCCTATTTGCGCTTGCTTGTTACGCATAGCCCCCTCGAACTGGAACGGCATGGTAACTATACCAACCGTAAGAACATCCATTTCCTTAGCTATTTTTGCTATAACTGGGGCTGCGCCCGTACCTGTTCCTCCTCCCATTCCGGCAGTGATAAAGGCCATTTTTGTGTTGTTGTCCAACATGGCCTTAAGGTCCTCCATGCTTTCTAAGGCCGCCTGCTCTCCAACATCGGGATTGGCTCCTGCTCCCAGTCCTTCGGTCAGGGAGACCCCTAATTGAATTTTATTGGGCACGGCACTATTTTGTAAAGCTTGTGCATCGGTATTGCAGATTACAAAATCCACTCCGTTGATACCGGCCTGGAACATGTGGTTAATGGCGTTACTACCGCCACCGCCTACTCCGATAACTTTAATTACGTTGCTTTTGTTCTTGGGCAAGTCAAAAGCGATATTGTCAAATTCAGTGTTCTTACTCATGACAGTTGTGTTTCTCTTATGGGGTTATTATTCTGCGTTGTCTAAAAAGTCTTTCAACTTTTCCGACCATTTGTCAAAAATGGATTTCCTCTCCGTCTGGGTCACTGTAGCATTGTTAGCTTGTACGCCCAAATCGTTCTCTTGGCCTACCAAAACTTCTTCTTCGTGCACTTCTTCCTGGTGTACCACCTGATTCTTCTTTCCTGCCTCCAAAGAATTCATGAGCAAACCTACCGCAGTGGCATACAGCGGGCTCGCAACTTCCTCGTCCGAGTCCCCTGCAAGATGCTCATTGGGATAACCTATCCTGGTATCCATTCCGGTAATGTATTCCACCAATTGTTTTAGGTGCTTCAATTGGCTACCTCCACCGGTCAATACAATTCCTGCGATCAATTTTTTCTTTTGTTCCTCGTGGCCGTAGTTTTTGATCTCTACATACACCTGTTCCACGATCTCAACCACACGGGCATGAATAATCTTGGAAAGGTTCTTCAATGTAATTTCCTTAGGCTCACGACCTCTTAGTCCGGGAATGGAAACAATTTCGTTATCCTTATTCTCGCCTGGCCATGCGGAACCGAATTTTATCTTCAACAGTTCGGCCTGCTTCTCGATGATGGAACAGCCTTCTTTAATGTCTTCTGTAATCACGTTACCTCCAAATGGGATAACGGATGTGTGACGGATAATACCATCCTTGAAAATAGCAAGGTCTGTAGTTCCTCCTCCTATATCGATCAAAGCTACACCTGCCTCTTTTTCTTCTTGGCTCAAAACAGCATCGGCCGATGCCAAGGGCTCTAAAGTAATATTACCAAGATCTAGTCCCGCACTCTTAATACATCTTCCAATATTTTTTATGGATGATACCTGACCAACGACTACGTGAAAATTAGCTTCTAATCGGCCACCATACATTCCCACGGGTTCTTTGATTTCGGATTGACCATCTACTTTATATTCTTGTGGCAACACGTGAATAATTTCTTCACCTGGCAGCATGACCAACTTGTACACTTGGTTGCACAGTTTATCCAGATCCACGCCGTCTATTACCTCCTCGGAGTTAGGTCTTGTAATATAATCGCTATGGTGCAAACTACGGATGTGCTGGCCTGCTATTCCCACCACAACGGAACCAATCTTTAAGCCAGAATTAAGCTCTGCCTGTTCTACTGCTTGCTGAATAGACGAGATAGTCTGCGTGATATTATTTACAACACCGCGGTGAACGCCCAAGCTTTTTGATCGTCCAATACCCAATATTTCAATCTTTCCATACTCATTTTCCCTACCAATGATCGCTACGATCTTGGTAGTTCCAATATCCAACCCAACTGAATAATTACCCTGTTCCATAATTTAAATTTTGGTGCAAACCACTTGATTGTTGAATTCCAAACTAACTGTTGCATAATCCTCCAAGGAGTTGTCCTTGGCCGCCTTTGCATAAAAGGCCATAAAATTTTTGAACTTCATGTTCAAATTGTCCACTCCTCCCAAATTCACTACAAAATTTTCCATGCGGAATTTGAGCTGATATTTTCCTTCTTCCTCAATATGTATTCCAATGACGTTCTTTCTTAGAAAATCATCGTTATTGATATAATCTAAAATCACATACGCATCCTCAAGGGTCTTTCCCGTAATTTTTCCAGTAATTATGGGAACCCTTGCTGAATGATGCTTTGACAGTGGCATGCTTTTGCCCTGATCGTCCAAATAAAATTTGGAGACACCTTCTATTCTTCCAATTGGCTTTCGCTGAACAATCTTGGACACAAGCTCCCCATTCACAGTAAGATACACTTGGGCATTTTTGACCATATCGTTGGATAAAAGAATCTCCTCTATGGTATTCAAAACTAACTGTTCTTTGGGCGTATTCTTTAGCGGTCCGTAATTTTGTATTAACAATTTATTAACCGCATCCTCAGTTAAATACAAATTACTTTCACCAACAAACTTTACAGTCACATTTTCTACCTTTTTCTGTTGATTTCTATGATCGGCAAAGCCATAAAGCGCAACTACGGCCACGGACAAGAATCCAAGTTTTATGTAATCCCAATTAATGCGCATAACTCAATGCTTTTTTGATTTTTGGAACCTCCAGTCCAATATCCCCTGCTCCAAGAGCAACAATAACCCCTGATTTGCAGTTACTTACTTCATTCAATAATTCCGATTTGGAAATCAGTTTTTTATTGGGGTTTTCTATTTTCCCCAACAACCATTCCGATGTGACCCCTTGAATTGGTTCTTCTCTGGCCGGATAAATATCCAACAGAACGATATGGTCAAAATCTGAAAGGCTTTTGGCAAAATCATCGGCAAAGTCCTGTGTTCTTGAAAATAAATGGGGCTGAAATATTACAGTAACCTCTTCTCCAGCATGCATTTCCCGAATGGCCTGATGCACTGCACTGATTTCGGTTGGATGATGCGCATAATCATCAATAAAAACAATGCTCTCCGTGTTTATCTGGTACGAAAATCTTCGCTGAACCCCTTTAAATGTTTCAAGCGCTTTGGCTAGACGGTGTGGTGGGCAGCCAGTTTGCACCGCCATCGCAAAAGCAGCTAATCCATTGAGCAAATTGTGTCTTCCCGGCTTGTTGAACTTTACGCTCTTGATTACCTCCGAAGGCGTTACAATATCAAATATGTAGGTTCCATGTTCAATTTCAATATTTTCAATGCAGTAGTCGGCACCATCCTCAATACCAAATGTGGTTCCTTCCAAAGGAAGGCCTTTGCGTACAAACAATTTTCCGTCCGGTTTTATCCTACCCACAAACTCTTTAAAGGAATATTCCAATTCTTCTTTAGTTCCGTAGATATCCAAATGATCGGCATCCATGGATGTTATGCAGGCAATGGTTGGGGTCAATCGTAAAAACGAACGATCAAATTCATCAGCTTCCACCACTGAATATTCCGTTCCATCGAGCACAAAATTGCTATCAAAATCTTCTGAGATTCCACCCAAAAAAGCAGTCATTGGCAATTCACACTCTTTAAGAAGATGAGCCAAAATACTAGTTGTTGTGGTTTTACCATGTGTTCCGGCCACAGCCAGGCAAAAGGAATCGTTGGTAATAATTCCTAAAACTTCAGATCTCTTTTTAATATCAAAACCTTGGTTCTTAAAAAATTGGAGTTCCGAATGTGAAGACGGCACGGCAGGCGTATATACCACCAAGGTATCAGGATGTTTAAAAGTATCTGAAATCAAATCCACATTATCTTCAAAATGGACCATAATCCCTTTTTCCGACAACCCATCGGTTATAGGAGTAGGGGTACGATCATAACCAGCTACTTCCTTGCCCACAAATTTGAAATAACGGGCCAAAGCAGACATCCCTATCCCTCCGATACCAATAAAATAGACGCTATGTATATCTTTTATATTCATTTTTCAAATTTGTCGGTTCGATTGCAATCTCACAACTTTAACAACTTTTCAATTTCGTCCACAATATGTTCCGTGGCCTTGGGCATTGCCATTTTTTTTATGTTTGCCCCAAGCTTTTCCTGAACCTCTTTTGAATCCATCAAGCCCGAAAAAGCATGCTCAAATTCAGCATCCAACTCATTCTCCCTGAGCATAATGGCAGCATCTTTTGCCACCAAAGCTTTTGCATTTTGGGTTTGGTGGTCTTCCGCCACATTGGGAGATGGTATAAAAATCACTGGTTTGCCCACCAAACAGAGTTCAGAAACGGAGCCAGCTCCTGCTCTTGATATAATTACATCAGCCGTTGAATAGGCTAAATCCATTCGGTTGACAAAAGCCAACACTTTAATGGTTTCCGAGTTATACTTTTTGTAATCATCATAATACAGCTTTCCACATTGCCAAAGTATCTGCAACCCTCTTTCTTTGAAAAAATCCAGCTCCTTTTCGATCAATTGGTTGATTCTTCTAGCCCCTAGACTACCACCCAATATCAGAACAGTCTTTTCATCGCCATTAAGGCCAAAAAAGGTTGCCGCCGCCTTTTTCCCTTCCTTCACCTCTACCAAATCGGTTCGAATGGGATTTCCTGTCTTAACGATTTTCTCCTTTGGAAAAAAACGCTCCATGCCATCATACGCCACACAAATTTTCTGCGCTTTTCCCGCCAAAAGTTTGTTAGTTATACCGGCAAAAGAATTCTGTTCCTGTAACACACATGGCACACCCGAACTTTCAGCCATTCGCAACAAAGGCCCACTAGCAAACCCTCCCGTTCCTATGGCAACATGGGGCTTGAACTGTTTCACTATTTTGCGCGCTTCCAACAAACTACTTATCAATTTAAATGGAAACATGAGATTTTTCAATGTCAGTTTCCTTTGTATTCCACTTATCCACAGACCCTTTATTTTATATCCTGCCTGTGGCACTTTCTCCATTTCCATTTTATCCTTGGCTCCTACGAACAAGAATTCCGCATCGGGGTACCTCCGCTTCAGTTCGTTCGCAATGGCCACTGCAGGATAAATATGGCCTCCCGTTCCCCCTCCCGATAGTATAAATCTATAATTGTCCACTTAATACTTCTAAAGGATTTGTCTCATCTATGCCTTGGGATTGCTCCTCCAAATTTTCTCTCCTATTGCTCGCGCTCAAGCCTATGGCCATAGCCATCCTAGTCGTCCAAATAGATGTCCCCCCC
>JAAEZN010000141.1 GCA_018222835.1 Algicola sp.
ATCTAAATCAGTGATATTGGTACCCATAACCGGGGCCCATTGAGCTTTCATTGGTAATTCCCTTAATTTGAATTTGCCCTCTCCTAGGTTTTCAGCATATAGGCTTTTTAGCTGTCTTACTTCTTTTTTGATAGGGTTTTCCTCCATACTGTTCAAAAGAAGGTCCTTGATCTGTACATCGGCATAGGAACGGTAGTTTTTAAATGTACTTTTAATGGAAACCATTTGTTCCGCCAATAAATCCCTGGATGCCAATGGGTAACTTTTAAAGCTTCCTTCAGGACTAAAGCTATATTGAGAAATAAGTGGGTCTATCTTTCCATCCCTATCAAAATCGCCTACATATAGCTCCATCGGGTATTCTTCTGTTCCACTATAAACACTGTTTGTCCCATGGTTTCCAATGATATAATCCGTATCCCCATCATTATCAAAATCCCCACCATTGATGCTATTCCACCAACCTGTTGAAATGGGCAATTCTATCTTTTCGAAGCTTCCTTTTTTATTTAGATAAATAGTTATCGGCATCCACTTTCCAACAACCATAAGATCGGTCCAGCCATCATTGTTCACATCGGTCCAAAGTGCCGAGGAGACCATCCCCAATTGGTGTTCACCCAACTTGATCAAGGTTACATCGGAGAATTTGCCTTGGTTATTTTCCAATACATAGCTTTTGGGAGACACCCCGTAACTTCCAGGTACTACCATTCCCCCAACAAAAAGATCTAAATCCCCATCCTGATCATAGTCCGAAGCAACTACACAGCTTCCGCTTGTATTCATATTGGGCAAAGCATCAACGGACAAGGATAAATTTCCTTGACCATCATTTAAATACAATCTATCCTGATAATATTCCGGTTTCATCAATGAAAACTCCGACCCGCCACTGACCACGTAAAGATCATTATCACCATCATTGTCCGCATCAAACCACAAACTGCCAACATCTTCTTGTTCAGCATCCACTTCTATAATATTGGAGATAAATTTCCCATCTATGGTTTGTGTATGAAGTTGACCGGAAAAGCCATGTGAGCCTCCGATGAAAATATCATCCAGACCATCCCCATTGGCATCGGCAACTGCAAGTGAGGGTCCAGTAGTAGAGAATTTCTGTGGAATAAGTGGTTCTATATCAAAATCTGAAAATGGAATTTCTTCATGCACAAACTGGAGCAATCCGTTCACCTTGGTGACTATTCGACCTTCTTCTAAATCCTTTTTCGGCAAGACTGTTTCGGTAGCATCGGTATATCGAAGTGTTGCGATGGAGTCCATGACTGAATTGTCATAAGATTTTCTCTTTCCATCTGGCCAAACTACCACAAGACTGTCCTTTCTTTTATGCTCTTGAAAAGAAAAATATAGTGTAGGAGCCACACTAGATTGAAATCCACGAGTAGTATAGTTTTCCAAAAATTGAACACTGCCATCTGCATATGCCCATACTTTCGCCCCTATCCCATTTGGATTGGTTTGTGGTCCTTCAAAATTTAGCTTTAAACCAGTGCGCTTTCCATCTTCTTGTTGGAGTGAGTTGTTTTTCAGCAAACTGGCTTTTCCATTAATATTATTGGTCGCAATATCCAAATCTCCATCATTGTCCAAGTCTGCGTACACCGCACCATTTGAAAATCCTAGCGACCTTGGTGCCCATTTTAATGATGTATTTTCAAAATTCAGGCTTCCATTGTTCTTGTAAAAGTAGTTTTGGAGTGGGACCTCTGGTAGTTTATTGATACTGGCCAAATATATACTGTCCGCTTCCTCTCGGGTCCTAAATTTGAACTGTTTCCTCCTATATACAATAAAATCCAGATCGGTCATATCTTTCAAGTAGCCCGTGGTAATGAACATATCCTTTAGACCGTCACCATTATAATCTGCCATTAGCCCTCCCCAACTCCAGTCGGTGCTACTTATTCCCATAAGTTGGCCCACCTCACTGAACGGGGCATGCTTGCCATTGTTCAACTGGAAGGTGTTTCTCATATATTGGGGTTGATATCCCAAACTTTTACTGAATTCAAATAAGTTATAATTGGGTTTGTTCAGCATTAGCTTTCTGCGGCGATTATCCGACGGCAACATGTCCAACACCAAAATATCGGTAAGGCCATCGTTATTGATATCCGCAATATCGTTCCCCATGCCATTATGGCTCTGATGGTTGAGATATGCCTTGGTCCGATCTATAAATGTTCCATCACCTTGATTGATATAGAGAATATCATTGGAAATAAAATCGTTGGACACATAGATGTCTGGATACCCATCATGATTAAGATCACTTATCCCAACACCAAGACCAAATCCCTCGACAATAATACCTGCTTCTTGGGAAACCTCTGTAAACGTTGGATGCCCTAATGACCCCACACCATCGTTTCTGTATAGTTTATCGGTACTTTCAGATTCACCGTTCAGTTTTCGCGGTACAGGATTGTTCATTCCTGTCATTTGGTGCATATGGTTGAGTAAATACATATCCAGATCACCGTCCAGATCATAATCAAAAAAAGCTGCTTGTGTAGAATAAGCGGAGTCTGCCAAACCATATTCTTGGGCCATTTCAACAAAGGTTCCATCCTTTTGGTTAATGTAAAGCAAGTTTTTGCGTTGCTCAGGATCTAAATGCCCAGATTGGCACACATATATATCCAACCAACCATCTGTATTAATATCCACCATGCTCACACCAGAAGACCATCCTTTAGACTCCAGACCGGATTCCTTGGTAATATCCTTAAACTTTAACCCGCCTTGATTGAGGTACAGTTTATTGGAAACTTGGTTTCCGGTAAAAAAAAGATCATCCCATCCATCGTTATCTATATCTCCCACTGCAACACCACCGCCATTGAAATAGTAGATATAGTTAAGGATATTCAAATCATCATCCAAAGGAAGATCATTGGAAAAATGGATTCCGGAAGCTTCGGCAGCAACTGGCTCAAAAAGGTATTCCCCTTGATTTGCAGTCTTCTGACAGGAGACCATCCATATCAATAATGGAAAAGACCAAATCCCTAATGTTATATTCCTTTTTTTCATTACTGCCTTCTTCCTAACGGAAGCTATTCGTCATTTTTACTATTCAATGCCCCAATTGGTATTTGGTTCGGGCCCTAGCTGTAGAATAAGCTCTCCCCCTTTTTGAAATACATCGTGCGTGAACCAATACTTTTGGAGCGGCTTATTGTTCAACGTCGCCCCTTGGATATAGGTATTCTCCTTACTGTTGTCCAAAGTTTTGATGGTAAACTCCTTTCCTTCGTAGTACGTTGGATTAAGTTTTATGGTTATCTCGTCAAAGATGGGACTCGTAATTTCGTAGGTCGGTGTGATTGAATTGTTCCCTGTTAAGCTAAAAAGCCCCATGGACATCAAGGCACTAACGCCACTCATCTGACCTTGGTCCTCATCATGACCTCCGTACCCTTGATCTACAGTTGTGGCTCCGTAAGCCTGCTCATTTACCCTTCTCACCCAATATTGTGTGAGCCACGGTTTTTGAACATGGTTAAAAACGTGTGCGTTGGAACAACCTGGTTGATTGGCATAACTAACGTAGCCATCGGAATACCCAAATACAAAATCTTCGGGAGCGGCTTGCTCAAAGGCAAAGTTGAGCTTGTCGGCCAGAGCATCGTTCCCTCCCATAAGCTGGGACAATTTGGATATGCCATGGGAGACCGACCAAGTTCCTTGCCATGCGTTGGACTCTACCCAACCTTGACCAGATAATAAATCTGTATGTACCCAATTACCTGATTTGTCTTTGGGCAATAGTAATTTTGAGTCGGAGTGAAACAATTTGGTCCATCCTTCCGCTCTCTTGGAGAAATAAGCTTGGTCTTTTGTCCTGCCCATTTTCTTTGCCATCTGGGAATGTGACCAATCTTGAAAAGCCCATTCCAATGTTTTG
>JAAEZN010000142.1 GCA_018222835.1 Algicola sp.
CAGTGGTACAGTATTGTATGTTGTGTAAATCCGTCTCATAATCAGAAAGAGGCACAAAGAGAATATCATACCCATAATAAAATAGATAAGGTATGCCCTGAATGTAAACAGTGGGACCAAAGCAATCAAAAACAAAATATCCCCCCAACCTATCAGGCTATTTAATGGATTGATTAGAGTTCTTTTTTTTAAAGAAAAATAAAGGGAAACCACAACAAGGTTGAATACCAGGAACAAGATGGATTGTAACCATTCTTCGTAAACAAGTTTATTTCTATTCAAAATAATTGCCAAACCAAAAATAAGAACAGGCAACACCGAATGAATCAAGCGCATTTTTATATCTTGATACACAACAACTGCCAAGACAGTAAATAATGTTATTTCCAGTATAAAATCCATCAATCTTTTACTGTTTCCATCAATAATTTATTTTGATCGATCTCCCATGTATTAAAGTTTCCGTCACCATCAAAATCCGAAAGGGATATGGCCCTTGCTTTAAAAGTATTCACCGAAGCTTCTATAATCTCTATTTGGTATATGGCCTGTCCGCCTTCGTTTATGGTAGGGGCCGGTTCAAACCCAAGAGCTTCAAGATCACTTGAATATTTAGAAAACCGATAAAAATGACTCTTCTGAAGTCCGTATAAGTGGTTGAGCATGCTTTGGGCCTCTATGGCTTTAGCTTGAGAAATCACTGAAGTTTGGTTGGGCAAAACCAATAAGATCAATATTCCAATGATGCACAGCACTACCAATAGTTCGGACATGGAATAGGCTTTTACCCAACCTTTTTTTACCGATGTCACTTTCAATTTTTCAATATCAGTTCGCATAGTTTTATTTTTGTAATATTTTGCTCAAATCAAACATTGGGGAATACATTGCTATAAGCACGACCCCCACAATAGCCCCTATTATTATAATAATTAAGGGCTCCATAACAACTCCGATCATTTTTGTTTGGTGCTGGGTCTCATCGTCGTACTGTATGGCCATCCTTTCAAACATTTCATCCAGCACATTTACCTTTTCTGCAACACTTACCATAGACACAAGCTTAAAATCATAAATTGAATGTTTAGAAAGCGCTTGAGAAAGCTGAGCTCCTTTAGAGACATCTTCTTTTATTGTCTTTAAACTTGATTCAAAAGGATAAAAGCTTATCATTTTCTGAACAAGGTCCAAAGAGATCAGCAAAGGTGTTTTGGCCCCCAGCAACAAACTCAAGGATTGACAAAAACGTGTGATATACACTTTACGCATCAGCTTGCCCAAGAAAGGAATTTTTAAAAGAATTTTTGAACGAACAGCTCGATATGATGTATTTTTTCGATACACAAAGTGAAATAGCAACATAAGTACAATAACTACTATAAAGGTGATCATGATTACTGAAAAGTTTTCCGAAAGAAGGATTACTTTCTGTGTCAATACAGGCAATTCCTTACCAAACTGCTTAAAAACTGTAGAAAACATGGGTACCACAAATTGCAGCATAAAATAAAGTACACCAAGAGTTAGTAAGAGAACAAAAGATGGGTATGTAAACACAGAAACCATTTGACGTCTTGTCTTTACCTTTCTATCAAAATATTGGCTCAATTCATTCAGTACTTTGCCCAACCTTCTGGTTTCCTCTCCTATTTTAATACTGAAATACTCATAAGCAGAGAACTGACCGGAGTCTTTGAACGCCTCATACAACGATTTCCCTTTAATCACCTGTTTGGTTATATCTGCGATTAATTGTTGATTGATTTTTCTCTTTTGTTGATCCTTTAAAATATTCAGCGCTTGTCGAAAATCTACACCTGAATTTAATAAAGTGGCAAACTCTTTATAAAACTCAACTTTGTTCTTATTAGAGAACTTTTTGTTAAACTCAAATTCCAAGAAATTTGAGGTTTTAGTCGTACCTACAGCATTCTTGGTCGTACCGGATCGGTATGTAGAAATATCAATACTCATTAATATATTCCTTATTTATTTTATCGGCCAATACGGTTTCCTTGGCTTCATAAATTAGTATTGGCTCATCTTCAACAAAAGCATTGAGCCATATAGAGATATACCTTTCCGTTACATCCATTTTAATACTTGCTATCTTGATATCAAATGTGTCCTTTACACCATTTCTATTCCTTACCACCATATCCTTTAAAAACACATATGTATATGTATCTTTTCTAAAATGTATCCCAATACTATTACTTCCATATCTTTCTACTGTATGCCCCATAAAAACATCTGTTGCCAATACTTTTTTAAACTGTTGATATTCCATCCGTTCCACATAAGAATCCCTATAGGCATACAATTGTTTGTTGAGTTGAGCATAAATGGTATAAATCATTCCTATTATTAGTGAACTTACCAACATAGCCACTAAAAGTTCTTGTACGGTAAACCCTTTTTTATAGCCCATCTCCATATTTGACAACCACATGTTCGTACGATTTTGATTTATTGGGCAGTTCCACCGTAAACGTTAGTTTATACGTTTCTGCTGCTCCATCGATTTCCTCAACCGTCTTTTGGATACTATAAGTGGGATAAGTAAAAACTTCATCTTCCATAAATGGTTTGTCCACTTCTTTCCATAATAACTCTTTAACCTTTTGTTCGGCAGCGTAATATGGCAACCCTTTATCGACCCGTAATACATTTACATACACTACCAAAGCTATGGATAGACATACCGCAATAATAACCATGGCAATTATGGACTCCACCAGTGAACTTGCACTAACCTTAAAGCGATTTAATGATTCCATATGCTTTATTGTTGTTTTCATCTATAACATTCCCCAAAAAGCCTGGAAGAAGTGCTCTATTATCAATCACTCCATCTTCAATATAATTTATGTGACTGGATGCTTCTGTTTGTAAGTAAAAGTTATTGGCATATACTGAACCTATAACCATTCCCCTTAATTCAATACCTCTTTTCGAATAAATCTGCCCTACTACCAGAGCTCCTTTGTCAATCTTAACAAGGTCTGTCCGTGTGCCCCGCACAAATTCATTGAAGAGAATAACTTTGCCCAAAACTTTACTATTCCGGCCTAAATAAACTTCTGCATTTCCCAAACACCTTGCGTTGAGATAAATACTAGATGGATATTTTAAAACAACATCTTCCTCCAAAATTATTTTTTCGGAGGCCAACACCTGTGCACTTCCCTGGAAACCCTTTTCGAAAACTACAATTGGGGCATTGATCAAAACATCCTCCAACAGATTATCTCTTTTAATGAAAATGGAATCTTTGGACTCCAATAGTACATGTCCAGAAATGTTTTTTCCCTCAACAATGTTCTTGTTTACATTAATTACGATAGGTGTACTGTCAAAAGCTTGATAAAGGCTAGAATCTTTATCAAGCTCCTCAATGAAAAGTTTCTTTTTTTGTTCTGGAACATGAAAAATATCCCTGAGGCTTGGCAAACTATTTTTGGAATAATATTTTTCTCCAAACAGAAAGTTGTTGGGGATAAAGGATTGAGAGGATAAGTACCCCCTTTTTATACCTTTTTTGGGAAGATGGGCATCTCCAATAATTCTTGCCCCTCCCAGCATTTGCAAAGGCTTGTTTGTATCAACTAGAACCAAGGCGGACCCTGTAGCTTGCTTTTGCCCTATTAGAACACTCTTGGAAATTGTGTCTTTGTTTAAAGCGGACGAAACATTCAAAACATTATATAGTCCCCACGGCCGTAAAACTCCTTCAGAAATTATTCCGTTATCAAAAAGATCGATACGCTCGGGAACTTCCTTAAGCTTGGAGATTCTTGACAAAAAATAGTTAGTTGCAGAACGGTTGCTCTCCATTAATTCCACAT
>JAAEZN010000143.1 GCA_018222835.1 Algicola sp.
AGGAGATACCGGATTAAATACAGGCGGTATGGGGGCCATATCCCCAGTTCCCTTTGCAGATAACTCTTTTATGGCAAGAGTACTTGAGAGAATTGTAAAACCTACCGTAGAGGGCTTTAAATTGGATAATCTGCCCTATAAGGGATTTGTATTCATTGGCCTGATCAAGGTTGGGGAAGATCCCAAGGTTATAGAATACAATGTACGAATGGGTGACCCTGAGACCGAAGTGGTCATTCCTAGGGTGAAAAATGATTTTGTAAGCATATTTGAAGCCGTTGCAAACCAGACTTTGGACAGTATTGACCTAGAGATAGATGAGCGCGCGGCCACTACGGTTATGGCCGTTTCCGGAGGCTATCCGGAGGCTTATGAAAAAGGTAAGGAAATCACAGGGTTTAATCAGGTGTCCGATGCCGTTGTGTTCCATGCAGGAACCCAATTGAAAGACAATAAAGTTGTTACCAACGGAGGCAGGGTATTGGCCGTTACTTCCTACGGACCTACTTTCCAAGAAGCTCTTAAGAAGTCTTACCAAAATATGGAAAAACTTCATTTTGATGAAATGTACTACCGAAAGGATTTAGGATTTGATCTATAGTGGGTAGGCCAAAATTGCCAATTTTCTATGCAATGAACAGCCACCTCTTAAGCATATTGTACACAAATGAGGCTGTCTAAAAAGGCAGTCTCTTTTTTTATGTTTAGGATTTTGAAAAAAAATATTGATTTTCTTATCTTAATGGTATGAAAAGCAATGTCGTTTGGAAGACCAATAGTCAGACACAATTGAGTCTTCTCCCTCCCAGTTATGATGATTTTGTTCCCGAGAATCACCCAGTGCGTATCGTTAACAGCATTTTGGACCGGATAGATATACGATCCATTGAAAATACGTATAAAGGGGGCGGGACCTCTAGTTATCACCCCAGGGACCTTTTAAAGATTTTGGTCTATGCCTACCTTCGCAACCTATACTCCTCGCGTAAGATCGAACAGGCATTGGGCGAGAATGTCCACTTTATGTGGCTTAGCGGCCGTATACGGCCGGACCATAATACCATCAGCAATTTTCGTTCGGGCAAACTCAAGGGGAAGTTCAAAAAGATCTTTAACCAAGTTGTGATGCTGCTGGCAGAACAGGGCTATTTGAGCTTGAAGGAGATCTATGTCGACGGTACCAAGATCGAGGCCAATGCCAACCGTTATACTTTTGTATGGGGAAAAAGTATCAAGACCTCACGTTCCCGTATCGAGAAACAACTAAAAGAGCTATGGAGATATGTGGAGACGGTGTATGCAGAAGAGGAACAAAGGCCCAACGGGCCGGACAACTTTGAGGCAATAGACCCTGACCAGGTGTCACGGACAATCGACAAGATCAACCGGGCGCTCCAAGGAAAGGACATCGATAAAAAGGTAAAACAAAAACTCGATTACGCCAAGAAGAACTGGCCAAAGAATATCGCCAAGTACAATAGGTACGAGCAACGGATGGGGGGACGCAACTCTATGAGCAAGACGGATCCCGACGCCACCTTTATGAGGATGAAAGAGGACCATATGCTCAATGGACAGCTCAAGCCCGGCTACAATCTACAGGCATCCACCAACAATCAGTTCATAGCAAACTACACCATTGCACAGACCACTGCGGACACCACTACACTTATCGACCACACCGAAGACTTTATAAAGGGTTATGGAAAACCGCCCAGGGCACTAACGGCCGATGCAGGATATGGAAGCGAAGAAAACTACACCTATCTTCATGAGAACGATATTGAAGCATTTGTAAAGTATAATTACTTCCATAAAGAACAGTTGGATGAAAAACGTGGAAAGCAGAAAAGGCCATTTGCAGCGGACAATCTCTTTTACAACAATGAAACGGACACCTATTATTGCCCGATGGGACAGCCAATGGAGAACATAGGTAGCTATGTAAGAAAAACAGCTACCGGATACCGGCAAAAAATAAATAGGTACCAGGCCAAGAACTGTGCAGGCTGTCAGCTCAGAAGCCTGTGCCATAGATCAAAGGGCAATCGCATAGTGGAGAGAAACCACAAGCTGGCCAGACTCAAGGCAAAGGCAAAGCAAAAATTATTGGGTCCAGAAGGAATCGCTCACAGAAAACAAAGATGCTGGGATGTTGAGGCCGTTTTTGGCAACATAAAGCACAATATGAACTTTAAAAGGTTCATGCTAAGAGGTCTTGATAAGGTGGAAACGGAAATAGGGCTCATTGCAATGGCACATAACCTTAAAAAAGTGAGTTTAGCGATGTAGGAATCGCTTTGCCTCATTAAGCTGACCATTAAAATTACCTAATTAACAAGGTAAGTTCAAATAAGATCAGAAAAACCGAAAAATAAAAGGTCGCCTAAATAGTTTTTAGACGACCTCTTTTTTATATCTTCGATTTATGACTATAGAACAATTGCACCATCTCTTTTTACAATACCCCCAGGTTTGCACAGACACCAGAAAGATTACACCCAATTGCATTTTTTTCGCCCTAAAAGGAGAAAATTTCAATGGAAACGACTACGCTTCCCAAGCCATTGAAAGTGGAGCCTCCTTTGCGGTTGTAGATGATGCGGAAGTAGCCAAGGACCATAACATGATATTGGTAACTGATGTTCTAAAAACACTACAATCCCTATCCCGGTTCCACAGAAACCATTGCAAGGCCAAAGTAATTGGTCTTACCGGCAGCAATGGCAAAACCACAACCAAGGAATTAATTACTGCAGTACTGTCCAAAAAATACAATACCGTTGCTACAAAGGGCAACCTCAACAACCATATTGGCGTACCATTAACTTTACTTTCTATAACCAAAGACACGGAAATTGCCGTCGTGGAAATGGGAGCAAACCACCTAAAGGAAATTGAGTTTCTATGCGGAATTGCCGAACCCGATTATGGCTACATTACCAATTTTGGCAAAGCCCACTTAGAAGGTTTTGGCAGCGAAGAAGGAGTTATAAAAGCCAAAAGTGAGCTTTACAACTATTTAATAGGTAACAATAAACCCATATTTTTCAATGCTGACGACCCAATACAACGAAGCAAAATTGAACCGGTCATAAAAAAATATGGATATAGCCAGAACAATTCGCAATACTATAACATTAAATTAGTAGACGCTGACCCCTTCGTAAAATTGGAGGTAGAGGACATTACAATAACCTCACAACTTATTGGACGCTATAATTTTTCCAATTGTTGTGCCGCTGTATTGATAGGGAAATATTTTAACCTAGATCTAAAAGAGATCAAACAAGGTATTGAAAATTATATTCCCCAAAACAATAGATCGCAAATCATCAAAAAAAACGGACACCATATTATCCTAGATGCCTATAATGCCAATCCTACCAGTATGAAAGCGGCCCTTGAGAATTTTAAAGAGATAAGTGGCGACTATAAGATTGTATTCTTAGGTGATATGTTTGAACTGGGCTGTTTAGCAGAAAAAGAACATCAGTACATTTCCGATTTAGCCATAGCAATGAACTTTAGTGAGATCAACTTAATTGGAGAGAATTTTTTCACGACCAAAAATAATCTTAGAAAATTCAAGTCGTTTGATGAGCTGAAAGAAACCTTACAGGACACCCCTATTTCCCAAAGCGCTACCATCCTTATAAAAGGATCAAGAGGAATGGCTTTGGAACGAATTCTGGACCTACTGTAGAATGTGGTACCAGTATTGCTTTTGTGGGACATACTGGATTCGAACCAGTGACCTCTGCCCTGTCAAGGCAGCGCTCTAAACCAAC
>JAAEZN010000040.1:0-7700 GCA_018222835.1 Algicola sp.
ATCTACAGGGCACACGGCCGCACATTGTGGTTCTTCGTGAAAACCCTTGCACTCCGTGCACTTATCTGGAACAATATAATACAGTTCATCGCTAACAGGTTCTTGAACTTCATCCGCATTTACCTCTTTGCCATTGGGCAACACAACATCGCCGGCAAGCGAAGTTCCGTCGCTATATCTCCACTCGTCTGCTCCCTCATAAATTGCCGTATTTGGGCATTCTGGCTCGCAAGCACCACAATTTATGCACTCATCTGTAATTATAATTGCCATATTTTTATTCCTTATTTAGGCTGATTTTTATCAGCATGCTTACTTTTGACAAAAATAAACCCTAGTTAATTAGTGTACAAATTTAATGGCACCAGATACAAATACCATAGATGCTTTTGTTAAACTTGGAAAATACCTAACGGAATTTTGCGAAGATTGTTATCAAAACAATTCTAAAGTTGACCCAGAACTAAAAGCAATTATAGAAAGGGCGGGGCATCACAATGGATGGTTTACCGAGGATAACATTTTGTTTTCTCTACAGCAATGGGGAACCATCTTAACTAAGCAAAATATCAGCGATTGGCTTTCCGGATATTCCTTTAAAAATAATAGCAACCCTAAAAAAGTGGGGGTAATTATGGCGGGCAACATTCCGCTGGTAGGCTTTCACGATTTTTTATGTGTGCTGCTTTCCGGAAACGCGGTTTTGGTCAAACAATCTTCCAACGATAAAATCCTTCTTCCATTTTTGTCCAATTATTTGATTCAGCAAGAGCCATCGCTGGCAGATAAAATTGAATTTGTGGAAGATAAGCTGGAGAATTTTGATGCCGTAATTGCCACAGGAAGCAATAATACTAGCCGCTACTTTGAATACTATTTTGGTAAAAGACCCAATATTATCCGAAAAAACAGAAACTCGGTAGCCGTACTCACCGGAAAAGAATCCGAGGAGGAATTAAAATCACTAGGCGAAGATATTTTTAGATATTATGGTCTGGGGTGCCGTAATGTTTCCAAAATTTATGTGCCAGTAGATTATAATTTTGACATTTTGTTCCAAGCGCTCTACCACTTTAAGGATATTATCCACCAACATAAGTACGCCAATAATTACGATTACAACAAAGCGGTCTATTTAATGAGCGAATTCAAGATTTTGGATAACGGTTTCTTGATCCTGAAAGAAGATGAGAGTCTCTCCTCTCCTATCTCCGCTTTATTTTATTCATATTATAATAATGAAAATGACTTACGTGAAAAATTATATCAAATGGAAGAACAGATCCAATGCGTAGTGTCCAATAATGTAAATGGTAACGAGGTTTATTTTGGCGAAACACAAAAGCCAAGTTTAAGCGATTATGCCGACGGAATGGACACCATGGATTTTTTATTGGAACTTTAAGAAAATCCTAACCCTCTGAACCGTTTCCAGATCCAACAATTTTTAAGACCTTTACCTCCTCTAAACCTAGGAAATGAAGAAGCATAATTTTAGCGCCGGCCCTTGCATTTTGCCCACAGAGGTAATGCAAAAGGCATCCGAAGCTATTCAGGAACTGGATGGCATTGGACTTTCACTTATAGAAATATCCCACCGAAGCAAAGAGTTTGTAACCATTATGGAAAAAGCACGCTCTCTGGCCCTGGAGCTCATGGGGCTCCAAGGAAAAGGTTATCAAGCCTTGTTCCTGCAAGGTGGAGCGAGTATGCAGTTTTTAATGACGGCTTTTAATTTACTGGACAAAAAAGCCGGGTATGTGAATACGGGGACCTGGAGTCAAAAAGCAATAAAAGAAGCCCGTTTGTTCGGAGATGTTGTCGAAGTGGCATCATCCCAAGAAGATAATTTTAGGTACATTCCAAAAGGGTTCGATATTCCTTCCGACATGGATTATCTTCACCTTACCTCCAACAATACTATTTATGGAACACAGTTCAAGGAATTTCCAAAAACGGATGTTCCTTTGGTGTGCGATATGAGTTCGGATATCTTTTCCAGACAATTGGACTTTTCCCAGTTTGATTTAATCTATGCTGGCGCACAAAAAAATATGGGGCCGGCAGGAACCACGCTAGTGGTGGTGAAAGAAGATGTATTGGGGAAAGTATCCCGTAAAATTCCATCTATGATGGATTATTCCATGCATATTTCCAAAGACAGTATGTTCAATACCCCTCTGGTTTTTGCAGTTTACGTATCCATGCTTACCATGCAATGGTTGAAGGATCTTGGGGGAGTTGCGGTCATTGAGGAAATTAACGAACGAAAAGCGAACCTTATTTATTCCGAAATAGAGCTAAACCCAGTTTTTTCTGGAATTGCAGCTAAAGAAGATCGTTCTATTATGAACGCTACTTTTAATATTACCGATGATGAGTTAAAAGACATCTTTGATGATATGTGCAAAGAGGCAGGAATAAGTGGTATAAATGGACATAGATCTGTTGGTGGATACCGAGCTTCCATGTACAACGCACTTCCTATGGAAAGTGTTGGGGTGTTAGTGGATATAATGAGTGAATTGGAAAAGAAAGGATAATATTCATCAATGTTAAGCTCTAAATTTTTAAGTGTTGATTGAAGAAAGAAGCTTTCAGTTCTCTTTAAGTATGATTAGGTTAGTAAAAGACTTAAAGGACAATAATGAATATATTTTCGCAAATCAACTTCTGCGTTCCTCCACAAGTATAGGAGCCAATATAGCAGAAGCAGGAGCTGGACAATCAAAAAAAGATTTTATTTCAAAAATGACAATAGCCTCCAAAGAAGCAAGAGAAACCAGATATTGGTTAAGATTGATAAAAGAGGGTGAATTGTCGCAAATAGAACTATCGGGATACCTTGACGAAATTGAACAAATCATTAAAATTCTGACCAAAATTGTAAAGACAAGTCAAGAATCAATTTAGCACTTAAAACTTAATAATTAAAATCCATGAAAGTTATACTGGCAAACGATGGTCTTGCACAAGAAGGAATTGATATTCTTGAAAGAGAAGGCTTCGAAGTCAAAAATACTAGAGTTGCCGAAGAACAACTGGCAAATTATATCAACTCCAATAATATAGATGTCCTCCTTGTGCGCAGTGCCACAAAAGTGGACAAAAAACTAATCGATGGATGCCCCGACCTAAAATTAATCGGACGTGGTGGTGTTGGTCTGGATAATATTGATGTAAAATATGCCGAATCCAAAGGGGTCAAGGTATTCAATACACCAGAAGCATCATCGGAATCTGTTGCGGAATTAGTTTTTGCACACTTGTTGAATGGAGTCCGCTTTTTGCACGATGCCAACCGAAATATGCCTTTGGATGGCGATAGCCAATTCAAACAACTTAAAAAAAGTTATGCCGGGGGCGTTGAACTTAAAGGTAAAACGTTGGGGATAATTGGTTTTGGAAGAATTGGGCAAGCCACTGCAAAAATGGCGCTTGCCTTGGGTATGGAAGTCTTATATACAGACCACCATGCCGACGAAACCAACCTGACCCTCTCTTTTTTTGATGGACAGACCATTGATTTTAAATTACAGAACAGCGACTTGAAAGATGTGCTGGCAAATTCGGACTTTGTAAGCTTGCACGTTCCTTCGCAAGACACCTACGTAATTGGCAAAAAAGAACTAGGACTAATGAAGCCTGGATCGGGAATAATAAACACATCCCGTGGCGGAGTTCTGGACGAAGTAGCCTTGGTAGAGGCGTTGGACAAGGATCACTTGGCATTCGCAGGACTCGACGTTTTTGAATCTGAACCCACTCCAGAGATAAAAATACTGATGAACCCCAAGATTTCCTTGAGCCCCCATATCGGAGGCTCTACCATAGAGGCTCAACAACGCATCGGTAAAGAATTGGCGCAAAGCGTAATTTCCTTACTTAAATAATCACTTTTGTGGGCGTGAACAATTATACAAAACCTGCTTTTTTGTACATTGCCCATTTAACCTTAACACTAACACAATGACAGGATTACTAGACATGATCAACAGTCCCATGGGAAAACAGTTGGTCAGCGGTGTTGCCGGACAAACTGGACAACCGGAAAATAAAACAGCAGAAGTATTGAGCATGGCAATGCCCTTGCTCATGGGAGCCATGAAAAAGAATACATCTACCCCGGGAGGAGCCCAAGGATTGATGAACGCACTATCTTCCAAACACGATGGTGGTATTTTAGACGATTTGGGAAGCCTATTTGGAGGTGGTGTAGATCAAAATGTAATGGACGACGGTGCCGGGATTCTAGGCCATGTATTAGGAACAAAGCAACCGCAGGTAGAAAACGCGCTGAGCAGTAAATCAGGGTTGGATGCCGGAACTATTTCTCAAATCCTTAAAATAGCCGCGCCTATTCTTTTGGGTTATTTAGGAAAACAGACTAGACAACAAAACGTAAGCAGCCCAGACGGACTTAATGGACTCTTAGGTGGATTAATGGGAGGCGGTGCCGCTGCATCCAAGCAACAATCGTTGGTCGAAAGCTTTTTGGACAGCGATGGAGATGGCAGTGTCATAGATGATCTAGCCGGTATGGTACTGAACAGTGGAAATCAGAAAAAAGGTGGCCTCGGCAGTATGTTGGGAGGACTTTTTGGGAAATAAAAACCGTAGCGCATCAATATTTAACGAAGCCATTTGAACATTCAAGTGGCTTTTTTTGTAAATTAAGGTTATGAAAAAGAAATTATTGCACCCATTACTTTTTGGTTTGATCTGTTGTATCGGATTTGTTTCTTGTACTTCACAAAAAACAACATTAGAAGTTTCCAACGAGGAACAATCACTTTTTGATTCCGATGATGAGGAACCTGTTGAAATCAAAGATCAAGAGTCCGAATACGAGATTATAATCATCGAACCTGGATTTTATACTTGGTTAAATTCCATTGCCCGGCCAGAAGGTTATTATTCACAATCCTTTTTGGAAAACAGAAATGCCATTATGGTAATTACATGGAACCAGAGAGTGTTGCAGCCCAGCAGGTTCAACCCCAATTTATACGAAATGCAGATCAACTACGACCCCAGTATAGATTACGGCTATGAAGTGAATTACAAGCTATATAACTACTTTATTTATTTTCAAAGAAAATACAACCAAAGGTTGGGGCCTTTTATCCCAAGAATTTAAAGTGCTACTTTTGCATTAATTAAATGTGACAATGCAAAAACTAAAACAGCGATGGGAAATCCAAAAGAATTGGCAATTCCTGTTTCCGATTTTGGGTACATTCCTTAATATGTTAACGGCTTATCTTATTTCTCGAAGTTTGTTGCATGCTTTTGGCCTAAACAATACCGGTTACGAATGGTTTTTTACTCTGGGTGTCATGTTGTTAATTCACGTGGTATTGATCAAATTCTTCCTGTGGTGCTTTAAAAAACTGGAAAACAAATGGAAGGTTGACTACAAATGGGAAATGATCGCCATATTTATTGTTTTTGCCATCACAGGGAGCTTGTCCGGTAAGCTAGCAGGGCCATTGGTGCATTGGCTGGGTTTGGACAGCGATAATGTACCGAGCATCATTTACTGGACCCTTCGCATTTTATTGATATTTCCCATATATCAAATTCTTCTTGTTTTAATAGGCTGGTTGTTTGGGCAGTATCAATTTTTCTGGAATTTTGAAAAAAAGATGCTAAAACGCATGGGGTTAGGCGCCCTACTGCCATAGTTTATGCTTTTTTTAACACAATATGACGTAGCTGCTTAGTTATTTTTGTCGGCATGGTGAACAACCTCCATAAAAAAGTACTTCTTTTTGTTTCCCTAATAATGGCGATGGGAATTTTAGCCCCGTCCTTAATTAAATTAGGGCATACATTGTATGGGCACTCGGAGGAAGAACATTGCACCGATTATGGCACCAATCATATTCACGATGGCAATCTAGAATGTGATTTTCAGGATTTTACTCTGGTCAATAAAGTACTCTTCAATTCTTCATACGATTACGTTACGTTGCACAAACCACAAAATGGGCATTCGTATTCGCATTACATTTCTATTCTTAATCCTTTAAAGATTGCCTATCAGGCATCAAGGGCTCCCCCTACAGTTTCATAGTAAGATTATTTAAGATTCTTCAACCTTTTATTTTTTACAATGAAACAATTTTTCACGACAATGCTATTGGCATTGTTCCCTCTTTTATCGTACACTCAAAATACACTATCAGGAAACGTGGCAGATGCCGAAACGGGCAAGCCACTGGAACAAGTCTCCGTTTACATTCCGCAATTGGAAAACGGAACAGTAACCGATGAAAATGGAAACTTCCTTTTAAAGAACCTACCTGAAGGAAATTATAAACTTGTGATTTCCTACATTGGTTTTGAGACATATTCTACTTCGGTGGAAATAAATCCAGGAAACAATCAATTCAACCATATGATGGCACCATCCGCCATAGAAATGGACGAAGTAGTCCTATCTACCCCTTTTCATAAGCTCCAACGTGAGAATGTAATGAAGGTTGAACAAAAATCCATGAAAGAGCTCCAACAGCAAGGAGGAATAACCCTGTCCCAAGGAATCACCAATATCCCGGGAGTCTCCTCCGTATCAACAGGTGTAGGTATCGGAAAACCCGTTATTCGTGGTCTCAGTTTTAACCGTGTACTGGTCTATACACAAGGAGTGCGGTTAGAGAACCAACAATATGGCGGCGAACACGGACTGGGAATCAACGATGCGGGCATCTCCAGTGTCGAAGTCATAAAAGGCCCTGCATCCTTATTATATGGTTCCGATGCTTTAGGAGGTGTACTTTACCTTAATCCTGAAAAATTCGAGACATCGGGCGAAACATCCGGCGATGTGAACATGCGATACTTTACCAATACGTTGGGGTACAATGCCAATGCGGGTTTTAAGGCATCTGGTGAAAAATTGAAGTTTTTGATACGAGGTGCATATGCCTCAAATGCAGACTATGAAACAGGAGACGGAACCAGTGTTACCAATTCAAGGTTTAATGAAGCTGATTTAAAAACAGGGCTTGCTTATCAAGCTTCAAAATTTAAAACAGAGCTAAGGTACAACTACAACAATTCGGAATTGGGAATTCCCGAAGAGATCGGGGTGCAGAACAACGATCGTGATCCGTTATTGCCCTATCAAGAACTATCGACCCATATTTTGAGTTCGAAAAACAGCTTCTTCTTTAAAAAATCGAGCTTGGAAGCCACATTTGGTTACACAGTGAACAATAGAAAGGAGTTTGAAGAGCATCATCACGAAGAGGAGCACGAGCATGAAGAGGGTGAGGAACACGCCGAAGAAGAGGAACACGAGGAGGAAGGTCATGAGGGTGCTGCACTTGACATGCGCTTGAGCACATTCAATTATAACATCCAATTCAATCCGCAATGGGGGAAAATGACCACGATCTTTGGGGTTCAAGGCATGCATCAGACGAATGAAAATTTTGGTGAAGAGGTTTTGGTGCCCAATGCCACTACCAATGATTTTGGAATCTTGGCAACTTCACATATCCATTTTGATAAAAGTGATCTTCAATTTGGCTTACGTTACGACCTTAGATCGATCAATGGTGAGGCAAGCGGTATTGAAGGAGACGAAGAGTATATCCCATCACTGGACAAGACCTTTAACAGTTTTAATGCCTCGTTAGGTTATAGAATGGATTTGACCCAAAATATCTTGGGGCGCTTAAATCTTGCTA
>JAAEZN010000040.1:7710-28744 GCA_018222835.1 Algicola sp.
ATGGCTGGCATAGTGGGGCAAATAGAGTGGAAATAGGCAATCAGGACTTGGATAGTGAGCAAAACTTTCAGGTTGATTTGGCATTGGAGTATGGCAACAAACATTTTGAAGCCTATATCAACTCATTCTATAATATTGTTAACGATTACATTTATTTGGAACCAACGGGAGAGTTCCGTGATATGGATCCTGTTTATGATTTTCAACAACAGAATGCCATTTTATATGGTGGGGAGTTCGGATTTCATTTACACCCCCACCCTGTTGACTGGTTACATTTAGAAAGTAGCTACGATATTGTTTACGGGCAATTGGAAGATAAATCCAATTTACCCTTGATTCCTGCCAACCGATGGACCAATACTTTTAGGGTAGAGTGGAAAAAGAGAAATCAGGATTACAAATGCTATGCATTCGTTACGCTTCAAACAAATTTCGATCAAAACAAGGTGGCCAATTTTGAAACGCGAACGGGTAGATATAACCTATTTAACATTGGTTTGGGCGGCGATATGAAAATTTTTAATCAAAAGGTGGGGTATTCCATAACGGCCAATAACCTATTCAATGAAAATTATATTTCACATTTATCCAGATTAAAAGCTGATGGCATTGCCAATATTGGAAGAAATATATCTTTTGGCCTGAGTTTGCCGTTTTAGGAAAAAAGATGCTTATAAAGAAAAGTTACAGGTCAATCTTTTTAGGTTGACCTTTTTTCTTGCTCAGCAAATAAGTGTAGATCCAGGTAAGGGTAAATGTTGGGATCACATCCAGACCCGGGACCAATTCCTCGGCAAAAGTGATCAGCCCTGCTGCCTGTCCTACCCTGCCCTTGTACAAACGTGTCATGAGCCAACCGGCAATAGGCGCCCATATTACATCGGAAAACTCCCCGATGCCAGGTATTACGAAGGATAGCATACCAATGCCATCAAAAAGTAGCCCTAAAAATAGATTGCGATATTTATTGTCCTTTTCTTCTGCCATAAGGGAAAAATAGCAATTCCCTGCTAATTGGAAAAGAGATTAGGACAAATCGGCGCTAATTAGTTTTAAAAACTCGTTACGTGTCTCGATTTTCTCAAATTGACCTCTAAAGCCAGAAGTTGTGGTGACCGAGTTTTGTTTTTGCACCCCGCGCATCATCATGCACATGTGGGAAGCTTCTATAACCACTGCCACTCCCTTGGGCTTTAAGGTTTTATTGATGCATTCCAGAATATCGTGCGTTAGCCTTTCTTGAACTTGTAGCCTGCGGGCAAAAACATCCACAACACGGGGAATTTTGCTCAAACCAACAATGTGTCCGTTGGGAATGTAAGCCACGTGGGCTTTTCCAAAGAATGGTAACATATGATGTTCGCACAACGAATATAACTCAATATCCTTGATGATTACCATATCGTCATAATCCTCGGCGAACATGGCCCCTTTTAAAATTTCTTCCGCACTTTGTTTATACCCTTGGGTCAGAAAAAGCATAGCTTTGGCTGCTCGTTCTGGAGTTTTGATCAAGCCTTCCCGAGTAACATCCTCACCAATATCGTCCACAATTTTCGAAAAATGATCTTTTACCTCATTGGTGATTTCAATATTGTATTCCTCGAGGTTTCTATATGGTGCCATGCTTTAGCTTTTTTGAAAAATAATTATTCAGTTTTTTGATCTTGGGATCAATTATAATTTGGCAATACGGTTGTTGCCGGTGTTCGTTATAATAATTGTGATGCTCTTCTTCTGCCAAATAAAAGGGCTTTTCTTCGGATACTTTGGTTACAATCGGCGATTCAAATATATTTTCTTTCTCCAATAGTTCAATAAAATCCTCGGCGATTTGTTTTTGCTCTGGCGAAGTATGGAAAATTTCACTTCGATATTGCGTACCCACATCATTTCCTTGTCTGTTCAATGTGGTAGGGTTGTGCGTGGCAAAAAATACCTCCAATAGTTCGGCATAGGATATTTTTGATGGATCAAACGTGATTTTAACACCTTCGGCGTGACCCGTTCGGCCGGTACAAATCTCTCGGTAAGCAGGGTTTTTAATTGTTCCTCCCGTATATCCAGAAACAACTTCCTCTACCCCATTGAGCCGCTGAAAAACAGCTTCGGTACACCAAAAACAACCTCCGGCAAATATTGCGATTTTTAGTTTCGGTTTATTTTGTTCATTCATTTCTCTTCAAAGTTAAACAATATTTGTATTGTAAAACGATTTATAACAAATATTTATTTATGGCTAAGTCGGATTTGTAAATGCATCCATTACTGAAAATTGTATAAAAATCAGCTTGAGTTTCCCGAGGGGAAAGTATCTAGAACTGATTACAAATTGCGATTCTAGATAAAATCTCTGTAACTCCGCTCAAAAATCACCTTAAATCCACAAGTTTATAACAGCAAAATTCAAACTTTGTGTTACAACAGTAATCATTATCTTCGAACACCGAAGATGTATTTATGATCAAGGCTACAAATATTCAAAAAAGTTACGGAGATCTCAAGGTTTTAAGAGGAGTTGATCTCGAAATAAAAAAGGGAGAAGTTATTTCCATTGTTGGAGCTTCAGGCGCAGGAAAAACCACCTTGTTACAAATTCTGGGAACCCTGGACACCCCTACCAATAAAGGTAAAAGCACTCTTTTTATCAACGATACCGATGTAAACCAACTGAATGACAAGAGTTTGGCGCAGTTCCGAAACGAACACATTGGGTTTATCTTTCAATTTCATCAATTATTGCCGGAGTTTACTGCCTTGGAAAATGTTTGTATCCCTGCCTTTATAAAAAAAACACCACGTACCGAAGCTGAAAAAAGGGCTAAAGAACTTTTGGATTTTTTAGGATTAAAGGATCGTTATCATCATAAACCCAACGCTCTCTCTGGTGGAGAACAGCAAAGGGTGGCCGTTGCACGCTCTTTAATGAACAATCCATCGGTAGTATTGGCCGATGAACCCAGCGGAAATTTAGATTCTGAAAGCGCTGACAATCTACATAAGCTATTTTTTCAACTACGGGACGAATTTGGACAAACCTTTGTCTTGGTTACGCATAATTTGGAACTTGCCGATATGGCGGACCGAAAGCTTATCATGGTAGATGGTTTAATTGTTTCCAAAGATTGATATGACCAAGGCAGAGCTCAAAGAATTTTTGGACACTAAGGTGCTGGAATACAACCATCCCAAGTTTTTGGAGGATGACCCGTTACAGATTCCGCACAAATTTACCCTGAAAGAGGATATTGAAATCAGTGCTTTTCTAACAGCGACCATTGCATGGGGCAATCGCAAGAGCATTATCAATAATGCCAATAAACTTATGGGTTTAATGGGCAATGCTCCATACGATTTTGTAATGCATCATTCCGATGAGGATTTGGAACACCTCTCTCCTTTTGTACATCGTACCTTTAATAGTATCGACCTTGGTTACTTTGTAACCAGTTTGCAGAACATCTATAAAAACCACGGTGGTTTGGAGGCCGTGTTTACACAACATCAGACCAAGGATTCTATGCAATCTGCAATTTCCCAATTTAAACAACTTTTTTTTGAGCTGCCTCATCATAGTCGTACTCAAAAGCATGTTTCTGACCCCAATAAAGGTTCTGCCGCCAAACGAATCAATATGTTTTTACGCTGGATGGTCCGGGATAATGGCACAGGTGTCGATTTTGGGCTGTGGAGGGAAATTAATCCGGCTAAGCTTTCCTGCCCGTTGGATGTACACTCTGGCAATGTGGCCCGTAAACTCAAATTACTAAAACGTAAACAAAACGATGCCAAAGCACTACAGGAGTTGGATAAAAACTTAAGAAAACTGGATGCCACCGACCCGGTAAAATATGATTTCGCCTTGTTTGGTCTAGGTGTTTTTGAGAGTTTCTAGTTTTTTTCGAAGCCAAACCCAAGTTACTTTCTTGTCCCCTTTGGAGACAGATTCATAAATAGTTCCCACTGTCTAGTGGTCTTACTTTAATTAGAATTAAGAATAAAAGCCTTAACTGATTATTTTCAATTCTTTTAATAAGGAAACAACTATCAAATTCCTTATTTTTATAAACTAGACTAATATCAACCATAAAAAATGAAAAAACTCTTATTATTGGGTATGGCGTTTTGCGCGACCATTACCTTTGCGCAAGAAAGAAAACTTCCTGTTGACACTACTATTACTACCCAGCATTCTGTTACCATTAATGGTTCACGAATCGATTATTCCGCTACCACGGGCACACAGCCGCTTTGGGACGAGCTGGGAGCTCCCGTTGCATCGTTACATTACACCTATTACACTAAAAATGGTGTAAAAGACAGGTCTTCTCGACCTTTGTTGATTTCATTTAATGGAGGGCCAGGTTCCGGCTCCGTTTGGATGCATTTGGCCTATACAGGTCCGAGAATCCTAAAAATTGATGATGAGGGATATCCGGTACAGCCCTATGGTGTTAAGGAAAATCCATACTCTATTTTGGATGTCACCGACATTGTTTACGTAAACCCTGTAAATACAGGTTATTCCAGAACCATTCCGGAAACTGGAAAAGAAGTTGACCGAAAAAAATTCTTTGGAATCAATGCCGACACCAAATATTTAGCTGAATGGCTGAATACTTTTGTAACAAGGAACAATCGTTGGAACTCCCCTAAATATATTGTTGGGGAAAGCTATGGGGGAACTCGTGTAATGGGGCTTTCCTTGGCATTACAAAACCAGCAATGGATGTATTTGAACGGTGTGATCATGGTTTCTCCCGCCGACTACAAGGTTTTCCGAGATAACGATCCCGTTTCCAGTGCATTGAACCTTCCTTATTTTGCAGCAGCAGCCTGGCACCATAAGGCTCTGCCATCCGATTTGCAAAGCAAAGATTTATTGGAAGTACTCCCAGAAGTCGAAGAGTTTACTATAAACGAATTATTGCCCGCCATTGCCAAAGGTGGATTTATTCCAGATGCGGAACGTAAGTCCATCGCCGATAAAATGGCCCGTTATTCAGGATTAAAATCTAAGGACATCATAGATCATAACCTGGATGTTCCCACACAATTCTTTTGGAAAGCCCTGTTGAGGGAAAAAGGAGGATATACCGTTGGCCGTTTGGATAGCCGCTATTTGGGAATTGACAAAACATTGGCCGGAACACGACCAGATTATTCCCCTGAATTGACTTCTTGGTTGCACAGCTTTACCCCTGCCATCAACTATTATTTGCAAGAGGAACTTAATTTTAAAACCGACATCAAGTATAATATGTTCGGCCCTGTTCGCCCTTGGGATAATGAAAATGATAATGTACGTGACAATCTACGACAGGCCATGGCGCAAAACCCTTATTTGAATGTTTTGGTACAATCTGGGTATTATGATGGAGCTTGTACTTATTTTGCCGCAAAATACACCATGTCACAAGTTGACCCTAGCGGTAGAATGAAAGACCGTTTTGAGTTTAAAGGGTACCGCTCTGGTCATATGATGTATTTAAGGAAAGAGGACCTAAAAGCTGCCAACGAGGATATTAGAGCATTTATTCTAAGAACACAAGCTAAAGGTAAGAGCGCAAAATATTAATCAACATATTTTAAAATTTTAAAAAGCGGTGTACTATTAAAAGTTATACCGCTTTTTAGTTCAATACTGTTCTTCTGTAAATTTTCCTATTTTTAACCAAAACTACCTCTTGTGAAAAATCTAACCTTATTCTGGATCATGCTTTCTTTTTTAGGATTATCAAGTACATCAAAAGTAAACGCCCAAGATTGGCCCAATTTGGAAAAATATAAAAAAGCAAATACTGAAGTTTCTACTTCCAATAATGGTGGGGACCGTGTGGTTTTTATGGGCAACTCCATTACCGAAATGTGGAAAGATGCCAACCCTGACTTTTTCAATCAAAATCCATATATAAATCGTGGTATTGGTGGGCAAACCACTCCTCAAATGTTATTAAGGTTCCGACAAGATGTTATCGACCTAAACCCAGAAGTGGTGGTAATCCTGGCCGGTACCAACGATATTGCAGGCAATACAGGGCCTATGACGTTACAACAGATAAACGACAACATACTTTCTATGGTAGAATTGGCCCAAGCCAACCAGATTAAACCCATTGTTTGTTCTGTTCTTCCTGCATTTGATTATCCATGGAGCCCAGGTTTGAGCCCTAATATTAAAATCCCAAAGCTCAACAGCATGCTCAAGACAATGGCGCAGGAGAAAAATGTGATTTATTTGGATTATTTTTCAAAAATGGCCGATGATAGAAATGGATTGCCATCAGAATTAACCACAGATGAAGTGCATGTTACCAAAGCTGGCTACAAAGTAATGGAAGAAATGGTAAAAGAGGCTATTAATGAAGTTCTACAATCCAAATAATCGCAATTGAAGAATTAGTCCCTTTATCTTATGCAAAACGGCAAGGTTAGCATAATAATACCTTTTAAAAACACCGCACATTATCTGCCCGAATGTTTAAACTCCATTTTGGCCCAAACCTATACGGATTGGGAAGTTTTGGCCGTGAACGATCATTCCTCCGATGATAGTTTTAAACTCCTTACCTCCTATTCTGATAAGGATCCGCGCATCAAAGTGTTTCAAAATAAAGGTCATGGCATAATTCCCGCACTTCAAACGGGATATGGCCAAAGTTGTGGCGAATTTGTGACTCGAATGGATTCCGATGACATCATGAAACCTGAACGATTAGAAGTGATGGTCAAATCATTACAAAAAAACGGGGAGGAGCACATTGCCGTGGGACAAGTAAAATATTTTTCCCCAAGAGGGATAAGTAATGGCTACGCACGGTACGAACGGTGGCTGAATAGACTAACAGAACATGGAACCAATTTTGAGGAAATTTATAAAGAATGCTCAATTCCTTCCCCATGCTGGATGGCGCACCGTGTAGATTTTGAAAAATGTGAAGGATTTTGCCCCCACCGATATCCGGAGGACTATGACCTAACTTTTCGATTTTACGAACATGGTTTTAAGATAATTTCCTGCAATCAAGTACTCCATTTATGGAGAGACTACGACACTCGTACTTCGCGGACCCACGAGCACTATGCGCAAAATTATTTTTTGGAGATCAAACTCCACTATTTCTTAAAATTAAATCGCGACACCAACCGACCTCTAGTAGTTTGGGGGGCAGGATTTAAAGGAAAAAAAATTGCCAAGAGTTTAAAAAATAAAGGGTTGGAGTTTGTTTGGCTGTGCGATAATCCTAAAAAAATTGGCAAAAACATCTACGGTAAAAAAATGGTTCACTTTGAAGCTTTATCAGAGCTCGAGAACCCTCAAAGCATAATAACAGTAGCAAATCAAGATGCACAAAAAGAAATACGGCAATATTTTACGGAATTGAGTCAATATCCCATGCAGGATTATTTCCTATTTTGCTAGGTTTTGACTGTATTTTTAAAAGAGCGATTCTTCACTGCGTCCAGAACAACAAATAGTATCTCATTATTCATTCTTAACATATCATTCTGAGTAAGCGTAGCGAATGAAGAATCTGGATTTCTCGACTGTGCTCGAAATAGCTATAAATAAAATCAAGAATACAGTGAAATTGGTTTTGGAAAGATAGTTCGCCATAGCTGAGATTGATTACTATTCGCTGTTTTTGTTGATTGGTCGTTTACAATTGATAATTGAACATTAAAATCAGAATATTTTAATCCCTATCTTTGATCAAGAAATATTGGGAATGCAGTTTAAACATCCAGAAATTCTTTGGGCACTTTTTCTTCTCGTAATACCCATATTGATTCATTTATTCCAGTTACGCCGATTCACCAAAACACCTTTCACCAATGTGGCCATGCTACAAAAGGTAGTTTCAGAATCTAGAAAAAGTAACAGCCTTAAAAAGTGGTTATTGCTATGTACTCGCCTAATGTTGCTTTCGGCCATAATAATTGCATTTGCACAGCCATTTATTTCTTCAACCGCAGCCCTTCAAGAAAAAGAGACCGTGGTTTATTTGGATGATTCCTTTAGCATGCAGGCCAAGAACAATGGTATTTCACTACTGGAAAAAGGGGTTCAGGATTTTATAAAAAATGTGGGGGGTGACACCGAATTCAGTTTGTTTACCAACGATAAAACCTTCACCAACATCCGAATCGAGGATATTCAGAATTCATTACTTTCACTACCCTACTCTTATAAACAGCTCAATCTAAACGAAATTGGCCTAAAAGCCAATAGTTTGTTTTCCAAGAACACGGGGGCGGTCAAAAACCTGATCGTAATTTCCGATTTTCAAGAAAGATTAGCGGCTCAAAACAATGCTTTGGATTCTTCCATGAGCGTCCATTTTGTTCCCATACAGCCCCGGGGCATTCCAAATGTGTCAATTGATTCCATTTTTATGGATGATACTGTTAACGACCAAACCCGTCTCAAAGTACTGCTCTCTGGTGGAAATGAAGACCAGCCCATGCCTATTTCATTATACGACAACGAGGAATTGATAGCCAAGACCGCAGCAAAATTCACATCAAACGGAAATGCAGAAGTTGAATTCACCATACCTGCCAATCAAAAATTGAATGGTCGCTTGAGTATTATTGATAATGTTTTGGGTTACGATAATCGATTCTATTTTAACATCAACTCTAGGGAAAAGATAAAGGTATTGGCCATTAGCGAATCAGAAAGTGATTATTTGAACCGTTTGTTTCGTGGTGAAGAGTTTGATTTTGGAAAGTTCCCTTTAAATCAACTCGATTATAGCAACTTGGATGATAAAAATGTTATTATCCTGGATAATTTAACCGTAATTCCAAGCAGTTTACAGACCGTGCTTCGCTCGTTTTCCAATAATGGCGGCACCCTGATTGTTGTTCCCGCCTCCAATAGCGACCTATCTTCTTACAATTCCTTTTTATCGAGCTTGTCCACAATTCGTTTAACCGAGAAGGTCTCATCGGAAACACAATTGACCACCATCTCATTTAATCATCCGCTCTACCGGAATGTTTTTGAACAGGAAGTCACCAATTTTCAATACCCGACCATAAAAGAGCATTTTGGCGTACAGACCAATCTTTCTACTGCATTGGCCATGGACGGGGGGAATCCTTTTTTAATAGGGGACGACAGCTTATTCGTATTCACCGTTCCTTTAAAACTGGAAAACTCGAATTTTATTAATTCACCATTGATCGTGCCTACCTTTTATAATATGGCGCAATCAAGTTTACGGTTACCGCAACTGTATCAAACCTTAGGCAACCCAGCTACGATGGATGTTGCTACGGAAATCGGAAACGATGACATTTTAAAAGTGACCAAGGAAGGTTACGAGTTTATTCCACTTCAACAAAATTTTCCTGCAAGGGTACGGCTCACTTTTGACCAGAACCCGATAGAGGACGGGATTTATTCTATTGCCCGGAACGATCAAATCTTACAGAATATCAGTTTTAATTATCCTAGGGCTGAAAGCCAGCTCAAATATCTGGATTTGGGCACATTGCAAAATGTAAATACATTGGATTCCATTCCGGAACTTTTCGAATATCTAAAAGCGGAGAGCAACATTCACGCTTATTGGAAATGGTTTGTTATTTTAGCGCTGCTTCTGGCGCTTATTGAGGTACTCATTCAAAAATTTGTTACATGAACATTCTGTTGAAGTCTGCAAAAATTGTATGCCCAAAAAACAAGGACCTGCATTTAAAAAAGCGTGATATACTTATACAAAAAGGTGTAATTGAAAAAATTGGCGCCAATTTGGAAATCCCCATAAACGTTAATGTGGTGGAAAAAGAGAATCTGCATGTATCCTTAGGTTGGTTCGATAGTAGCGTAAGTTTTGGTGAGCCCGGTTTTGAAGAACGTGAAACCATTGCCAATGGACTTTTTACAGCGGGCAAAAGTGGATTTACCGATATTGTACTCAATCCCAACACACATCCTGTTCCCGATACCAGTTCCGATATAGTTTTCTTAAAAGAAAGAGGGCAAGGAAAGACTACTCAGGTTTACCCAATTGGTTCTCTTACCAAAAATTCCGAGGGTATAGACCTTGCAGAGCTTTTTGATATGAAAAATGCGGGCGCAGTAGCTTTTTATGACTTTAAAAGGCAAGTGGCCAACCCCAATTTATTGAAAATAGCATTATTATATGCCCAAAATTTCGATGGGTTGGTTTACTCCTTTCCACAGGATAACAACATTAAGGGCAAAGGAGTAGTAAACGAAGGAGAAATATCTACCATGCTAGGGCTAAAAGGAATTCCTGCATTAGCCGAGGAGCTACAGATTGCCAGAGATTTATTTATTCTGGAATACGCAGGAGGTAAATTACATATTCCGACCATTTCCTCGGCCGGTTCGGTAAAGCTCATCGCAGAAGCCAAGAAAAAAGGGTTGAACGTTACCTGCAGTACAGCCATACATAATCTCTTTTTTTCGGATGAAACCCTAAAGGGTTTTAATTCTAATTTTAAGGTATCCCCTCCCCTTCGAACAAAATCAGATTGTAAGGCATTGATCAAAGGGGTTAAAAATGGAACAATAGATTTTGTGACCTCCGATCACATTCCTTTGGATGTGGAACATAAACGTGTTGAATTTGACAATGCAAAAAGTGGCAGTATCGGATTGGAATCTGCATTTGGCGTCTTAAATACAGTTTTTGACATCGAGGAAACCATAGAATTATTGACCAAGGGAAGGGAACGATATCACATTGAGGATCCACAGCTTAAAGAAGGGGCCAAAGCTTGTCTTACCTTGTTTAATCCAGAAGAAGCCTACACTTTTGATGAAAAGGATATTTTATCCACTTCTAAAAACAGTATGTTTATCGGAGCCACTCTAAAAGGAAGGGTTTACGGAATTATCAACAATGGCCAAAGCAATTTATAATGAGTAAGTCCCAACCTGGAAAAACAGCTGCAATCGTATCTTACTTGACCATTGTAGGTTGCTTGATCGCGATTACCATGAATATAGAACCAAAAAATACATTTGCACGTTTTCATATTCGGCAAGCCTTTGGAATTCATGTGCTTTTCCATGCATTGGCCATATTATTAACATATACCGGAATGGCCTCTTTATCCATTCCCATCTATATTTTTTACCTAATTATATGGGTATATGGTTTTCTACAAGTTTTAAACGGAACCAGAAAACCATTGCCTGTTTTAGGTAAATATTTTCAACAATGGTTTACTTTTATATCATAACATAAAAAAATGTCCCCAAAACCTCTATCCCTAACATATTTATTACGTCCATCCTCAGTACAATCCGGAAAAATACCGGCACTGTTTATGTTCCATGGTTATGGGAGCAATGAGGAAGACCTTTTCTCTTTTGCATCGGAACTGCCAGAGGAATTAATAATATTTTCTTTGAAAGCACCTTATGATCTTGAACCTTTTGGCCACGCTTGGTACGCCATTAATTTTGATGCAGAGCAAGGTAAATGGAGTGATGATGAGCAAGCAAAAGAATCCAGGGAAAAAATAGTCGCATTTATTGATGAAGCCATCCAAGCGTACAATCTGGATAAAGATAATATTACGCTCTTGGGCTTTAGCCAAGGGACTATTTTAAGTTATTCCGTAGCATTATCGTATCCTGAAAAGGTAAAAAATGTTGTGGCACTGAGCGGATACATCAACGAAAATATTCTGGTGGACGATTATGCCCAAAAAGACCACAGTAAGTTGAATTTTTATGCTTCACACGGTCAAGTAGATCAAGTAATCCCTTTGGAGTGGGCCCAAAAATCCCCTGAATTCCTAAAAGATTTAAATATCCCAACTACTTACGAAGAGTTTCCGGTGGGGCACGGGGTTTCCCAGCAAAACTTTTTTTCCTTTAAAAAGTGGTTGAAAGAGCATATTTGATTATCACTCCTCGCTTGATAAAAAGCTTATGCCTTTTTAAACATTGGGCACAGTCGAAATAAGATACGAGTCTAATAATCCTGAGGAGCGTAGAGTAAATGTTCCACGAGAGTGAAATCTACACTAAGATCGTCCTTTAGCTCATATTTTATGATTAGATCTCCCCAGTATTTACCGTCGGAGAAATCGGCCAGTATCCATTTGTGGTTCAGCACTTTAATTTTATTGATTTTAAAATCACTTTCCATTCCTTCATACGGAATTAATGGATTATCTCCTTTTCGCTCGTTGGTCTCCAGTAACTTATCCTGTATGTAGAGTGATGGGTTCTCCAGTTTCAAATGATCGTAGTACGCCAAAGCATCATCATTGTTCTCTAAAGTAAAGTATTGCATATCCAAAACCTTTAGGTGCATGGCTTGTAGGGAGTCTTGGAGCTGTACCACTTCATTTTCCAATTTTTCCACATCAGAACTCAATGCTTTTTGCATGTTGTTACCAGTAACATATTGAAAAAGTGCCAATAGTGCGGCGAAAACAAATAGGTATAGAAAAATTCTACTCTTCATTGATTTGAAAATTTTATAAGTCCTTAATTCCAATTAATGCCACATGGAATGTAAACGAGATGTTCTTGTCCATTCTTCGACTGTGCCGAAGATGACAATCCAACACGTTGAAACATGTTATGATAACGTATTAAGGACTTCTATATTTTTATTTTTAGGTTATCGTAGGCCAAATGTATGTTTTTGGGCAGACTTTTTTCAACTTCTTCATGAAAACCTAACAGAGCACTAATATGGGTAAAATAGGTTTGTTCCGCTCCTACTTTTTTAGCAAACTCCAAAGCTTCCTCCAAATTAAAATGGGAATGGTGGGGCTCAATCCGAAGTGCGTTGACCACCAAAACCTTGGCTCCCTTTATTTTTTTGATTTCCTCTTCTTCTACCCTTTTAACATCGGTCATGTAAACAAATTCCCCAAAACGATAGCCAAAAACTTGTAATCGGTTATGATAGGCTTCTATAGGTACTACATCTAAATCGCCCAATGGAATATTCTTATTTTTAAAAACTTCGTGGACTTCTACCGCCGGGGCGCCTGGATATCGGTCCTCATCGGCAAAAATATAATCAAACCGCTTACGAAGGGAATCCAAAACCCGTGGATGGGCATATATGGGAATATCTCCCTGCCTAAAGAAAAATGGGCGGATATCATCGATGCCCGCTGTATGGTCGGCATGTTCGTGAGTAAATAAAATACCATCCAATCTATCTATTGGATTGGCCAACATTTGCTGTCTAAAATCCGGACCACAGTCGATTACATAATTGTATTTTTTCCAAGAGATCAATACCGAAACACGTAGTCTTTTGTCCTTATGGTCTGTACTGAGACAAACGGGATGGTTGCTTCCGATCACGGGTATTCCCTGCGAAGTACCGGTACCCAAAAAAGTAATGGTCATCTGATTATCCATTAAATCCAAAATTATAACTTATTTATTTAATAGATTGCTCGAAGAGTGTAACTTTGCTGTACTTTAAAAATTTGGAAATGCCCAGCGTACCGAGCAAAGAGAATTCTTTTGAAAATATTCCTTCCATAAAGGCGAAAACCCTGAGGATAAATTTGAATCGAGATATTTACGGAACATTTGCCGAGATTGGAGCGGGACAGGAAACTGCCAGACATTTCTTTAGAGCTGGTGGTGCGTCCGGAACCATAGCAAAGGCAATGAGCGCCTACGATAAATCTTTTAGTGATGCTATTTATGGTATTGAGGAGGATGGACGTTACGTTACGCAATCGCGATTAAAGAAGATGTTAGATCACGAAATGCGTTTGGTGGAAGAACGGATCAGTAGGGACAACAACCCTGATTATTTGTTCTTTAGCTATGCCAATACTGTGGCTACCATCGACTTTTCGAAAAGATACAAAGGACACGGTTGGGTAGGCCTTCGTTTTCAGTTAGATCCTGACCAAAAGGAATATGACGAAATTATCCTCCATATTCGATTTAAACAGAACGAGGCCCGATTACAACAAGAAACATTGGGGATTTTGGGCGTTAACTTAATTTATGGTGCTTTTTTCAAATTCCATAAACCCAAAAAACTTCTTAAATACCTTTACGACCATATCGACCAAGATACCTTAGAGATCGATATGATAAATTTTACTGGACCTAACTTTTCTGAAGTGGACAACCGCTTAATGAGCCTCCAACTTATTAAAAACGATATGACCGACGCGGTAATGTTTGGCCCAGATGGACATAACCTGCTACCGGCGGCCGTACTTTATAAGAAGAATATCCTGGCACTCCGCGGTAGTTTTAGACCAGTTACCAAGGTAAATATGGATATGTTCCAGAAATCGTACGATATTTTTATTCGGGAACAAACGGTAGATATGGAAAACGCCATTGTTGTTTTCGAAATCACCTTATCCAACCTTAAAGCCTCTGGGGAAATTGATGAGCAAGACTTTATGGACCGTGCGGAGCTACTCTGCTCTCTTGGACATACAGTGCTCATTTCCAAATTCCAAGAATATTATAAACTGGTAGAGTACTTTAACAGTTATACCAAGGCCAAAATTGGATTGACCATGGGCGTGAACAACTTGGTGGATGTTTTTGATGAAAAGTACTACCGTCACTTGAGCGGTGGTATTCTAGAGGCATTTGGCAAACTGTTCTTTAAAGATCTGAAGGTGTATCTCTACCCAATGAAAGATCCAGAAACCGGACAGGTACTTACTAGCAACAATGTAAAGGTTCATCCAAGAATGAAAGAATTGTACAAATTCTTTAAATACAATGGAAAAGTAATGGATATTATTGATTACGATCCGGATGTACTTCACATTTTTTCTAGGGATGTACTCAAAAAAATCATTAATAAAGATGATGGATGGGAAGAAGAATTGCCAGAGGGTATCGCTGAAATTATAAAAGAAAAGGACTTATTTACCAGAAAGGTTCTTGAGAAAAAAGAATAAGCAAAAAGGCACTGAAATCAGTGCCTTTTCTTTTTAAATGTCATTTTTCGACTGCGCTCGATGTGGCAAATAGTATATTAAGACAATATCTGCGCAGCGTGGTCTTTGGTTTTTACTTTACTGATAACGTTTTCTACCACTCCATCCCCATCAATAATAAAAGTAGTACGGTGGATACCATCGTACTCTTTTCCCATAAACTTTTTTGGCCCCCAAACACCAAAGGTGTTGATTACGGTATGGTCCTCGTCCGCCAATAAGGGAAATGGAAATTCGTATTTGTTCTTAAAATTGGATTGTCTTTTTTCTGAATCGGCACTAACGCCCAAAAGTTCAAAACCCTGATTCTGCAATTCCTTATAATTGTCCCTTAAATTACAGGCTTCTGCCGTACAACCCGGTGTGCTTGCTTTTGGATAGAAAAAGACCACCAACTTCTTACCTTTGTAATCACTAAGATTAATTGTGTTGCCGTCTTGGTCTTTTGCCGAAAAATCAGGTACTTTATCTCCTACTTTTAACATATTCATGATCGATGTGATTGAATTTATTGTTTAATATTTACACAAACAAAGTTAAACAAATATGACCAAACAAGAAAAAGTTGATTTTGCTATAAAAACCTTGGATGAACTCTATCCTACCATTCCCATACCTTTAGATCATAAGGATCCATATACTTTATTGATTGCAGTTTTGCTATCCGCACAAAGTACCGATGTACGGGTCAATCAGATTACCCCTCTTCTATTTGAAAAGGCTGATAATCCCTACGATATGGTAAAGTTATCGGAGGAAGAGATTAGGGAAATCATTAAGCCAGTAGGTCTCTCCCCTATGAAATCGAAAGGAATTTATGGTCTTTCCAAGATTTTGATAGAAAAGTATAATGGTGAAGTTCCAAGGAATATTTCCTTATTGGAAGAATTGCCTGCAGTGGGTCATAAAACCGCTAGTGTAGTGGTTTCCCAAGCTTTTGGAATTCCAGCTTTTCCAGTGGACACTCATATTCATCGACTTATGTACCGTTGGGGTTTTAGCAATGGAAAAAATGTGGTGCAGACCGAACGTGATGCCAAACGCTTGTTTCCAAAAGAAATCTGGAATCGATTGCATCTTCAAATTATTTGGTATGGTCGGGAATATTCACCTGCAAGGGGCTGGGATTTGGAAAAGGACATCATTACCAGGACAATTGGAAGAAAAACCGTGATCAACGATTATTATAAAAACAAAAAGAGCCGCTAATTGCGGCTCTTTTCGTCAGTTTGTCCTTAAATTATTAATTCAATGTTACTTCAAACTGATGTTTTTTGTAGTCAACTACATGAATCGATTTTGAAAAGCTAAGCAAGAAATCAACAGTTTTCTGGCTCGCTTTTACCGTTTTTACGGATTTTTGTTCTTCAGAGTAAATGTTTTCCATATTCTAGCGTAAGTAATTGTTTCCATTATATAACGGCGCTAGATTGGAAATATTGCAGCCTTCGACGTAATGCCGATTAATTCGTTAAAACGATGTTTTTACGCTCAACTATTTTTCTAAGGTTAATAAGTGCGTATCGCATTCTACCCAAAGCTGTATTTATGCTAACGTTAGTGTTTTCGGATATTTCCTTAAAACTCATATCCTTGTAGATACGCATGATCAATACTTCTCGCTGGTCATCCGGCAATTCTTCGATCAAAAGGGTAAGATCACTTTCTATTTGATCTTTAATGATTTGTTTTTCGGCGTTCAACTTCTCGTCGTGGATTACGGAAAAGATATTGAAATCGTCACTGCCCTCGAATTTGGGCATTCTTTTATTTTTACGGAAATGGTCTATCACCAAGTTGTGAGCTATTCGCATTACCCAAGGTAAAAATTTACCTTCTTCGCTATAGCTTCCCTTTTTCAAGGTTTTGATTACCTTTATAAAAGTGTCTTGGAAGATGTCTTCTGCAACATCTCTATCCAAAACTTTGCTGTAAATAAAGCTGGTGATTCTTTGGTTGTGTCTATTGATTAGAATTTCAAGAGCCTTTTCGTCTCCGTTAATGTAGTCCTTTACTAAAATCGAGTCATTAATCTGTAGCTGTTCCATACAAATTACTTTTTTGGGTTAAAATCATAGCCCTTCCTTTGCCAAGAAAGACTTTAGTTATTCAGTTTTTAATCTTTAAAAAAGTAATTATTCTGTATAGGCCTATCAGGATTTTAATTACACTTCAAATATAGATAAATAGGGAGGCGACCTAAAAATCTATGTTGTGAGTTGACGATTTTTATATGTTAACTCGTGCAATATACGTATTAAGTGTGGCGTATCGTATCTTTGGGACCCTAATTTTAACGAATGGCAATCAATATAAACGTAGATCCCAAGCAGAATATTATCATAAAGGGTGCCAAACTGCATAACCTTAAAAACATAGATGTTGTCATCCAAAGGAATAAGTTGGTGGTTATCACAGGTTTATCTGGTTCCGGTAAGTCAAGTTTAGCTTTTGATACACTTTATGCCGAAGGACAGCGCAGATATGTGGAGAGTCTTTCCTCCTATGCACGTCAGTTTTTAGGAAAACTGGACAAACCCAAAGTGGATTACATAAAAGGTATAGCCCCTGCAATTGCCATTGAACAAAAAGTGAATTCTACCAACCCAAGATCTACGGTCGGGACCACTACAGAGATATATGATTACCTAAAATTATTGTATGCTAGAATCGGGAAGACCCTTTCCCCCATTTCTGGCAAGGAGGTAAAAAAACATACGGTTACCGATGTGATCAATTATATAAAGGAACTGAACGAAAGGGACAAACTCCTATTATTGGCTCCCATTACCATTTCTGAAGATCGGGAACCATTAAAATCGTTGGAGCTTTTTTCCAAACAGGGGTATGCCCGTATTAAGTATAACGGGGAAGTTATTAGAATTGATCAAGCTCCCGAAGATATTGGCCGGGAATTCGATCTTGTTGTTGATCGAATTATTGTAAAGGATGATGAGGACTTTTACAATCGTTTGGCCAATGCTGTGGACAATGCTTTTTTTGAGGGAAAGGGCCAATGTACAATTGAAAACCTTCAAACAGCTGAGATAAAAACTTTTAGCAACCAGTTTGAACTTGATGGTATGAAGTTTTTGGAACCGAATGTTCACCTGTTCAGTTTCAACAATCCATACGGGGCTTGCCCCAAATGTGAAGGTTATGGGGATGTTATCGGTATCGATGAGGATTTGGTGATTCCCAATACGGCCTTATCGGTATATGAAAATGCTATTTTTCCATGGCGAGGCGAAAGTATGGGTTGGTATCGAGATCAGTTGGTGAATGCAGCTTACAAGTTTGATTTTCCGATCCACAAACCTTGGTTTGAACTTTCAGACCAACAAAAACAATTGGTCTGGGATGGTAACGAGTATTTTATAGGAATCCACAAGTTTTTTGAGCAGCTGGAGGAGAAAAGTTATAAGATCCAGAACAGGGTGATGCTTTCACGTTACCGTGGTAAAACTAGATGTTCCGTTTGTAAAGGAAAGCGACTGCGCAAGGAAGCGGATTATGTTAAGGTGGGTGGCAAATCCATTTCAGATTTAATAGAATTGCCCATCAATCAATTGATTCCCTTTTTTGAAGCATTGCAACTCTCCGAGCACGACACCTCTATCGCCAAAAGGCTATTGACGGAGATTACCACACGTTTGGACTTTTTGGACAAGGTAGGTCTAAGCTACCTTACTTTAAATAGAAAATCGAACACCTTATCCGGAGGAGAAAGCCAACGTATCAACTTAGCCACTTCGTTGGGCAGTAGCTTGGTAGGTTCCATGTATATTTTGGACGAACCCAGTATTGGGCTACATCCAAGAGATACCGAAAATTTGATAGAAGTTCTAAAAACGCTTCGGGATTTGGGCAATACCGTTATTGTTGTTGAACATGATGAGGATATTATGAAGGCTGCGGACGAGATTATCGATATTGGCCCTGAAGCAGGTACTTTGGGTGGAAAAGTGGTAGCCGCCGGCCCTTGGGAGACCATCCTCAAATCTGGTTCATTAACGGCATCTTACCTTAATGGAACCATGGAAATTCCAGTTCCGAAAGAGCGTAGAAACTCTAAACATTATATTCAGATCAAGGGTGCACGAGAAAACAACCTTAAAAATATAGACGTTACCTTTCCTTTGAACGTCCTTACAGTGGTCACTGGAGTATCAGGAAGTGGAAAAAGCACCTTGGTCAGAAAAATATTGTACCCCTCTATACTAAAAGAAACCGGGGGATATGGCGAAAAAGCCGGGCAATTCTCGGAGATGCAAGGCAAGTATGCGCATATAAAACATGTGGAGTTTGTTGATCAAAATCCTATTGGACGCTCCTCCCGATCTAACCCAGTTACCTATATAAAGGCCTACGATGATATCCGAAGCCTGCTTGCTTCCCAAAAACTAAGCAAATTACGTGGTTATAAAGCCAAACATTTTTCTTTTAATGTGGATGGCGGTCGTTGCGAAAAATGTAAAGGAGAAGGTGAAATTACAGTAGAAATGCAGTTTATGGCAGATGTTCACTTGGAATGTGATGCATGTGGGGGCAAACGGTTCAAAAAAGAAATCCTGGAGGTACAGTTTGAAGGCAAGAACATAGATGATATTCTAAATATGACCATTGATGATGCCATAGACCACTTTGCGAAACACAAACAAAACAAGGTTGTCACCAAATTGAAGCCTTTACAGGACGTTGGATTGGGCTATGTTACACTAGGGCAGTCCTCCTCTACCCTCTCCGGTGGTGAGGCGCAGCGTATAAAACTGGCATCGTTCCTGGTAAAGGGACACACCAAGGAAAAAGCGTTGTTCATATTTGATGAACCCACTACGGGTCTTCACTTCCACGACATTAAAAAACTTCTAAAATCCTTTGATGAACTTATAGATAAAGGACACTCTATAATTGTTGTGGAACATAATATGGAACTTGTAAAATGTGCGGATTATATTATTGACCTAGGACTAGAAGGAGGGGAAAAAGGCGGGAATTTAGTTATAGAAGGTACACCGGAAGAGATTGTTAAAAATAATCTCTCGCATACGAGCAAATATCTCGCTCAAAAAATGTAAAGCTAAAAAGCTGACAATTTCTGAATAGAACTCTAAATAATCGAGTTTCTTTTCATGTAGGTTTAAAACCAATTTATACTTGTAGGAAACCACTTCTGCATTTGTAATCCTATGTATTTATTGGCCAATTTATCGGATTCTTCCGTCAATTGATATACTGCTTTCGTCAATTCATATCATTGATTTATCAAGTCGCACCTTCGCCATCCTATTTATCTGCCTAAAATTGCGGATTAAATAACAATTATTCGCTTATGGTGAATTTATACGTTCCACAATATATCCATCCACCCATTATTTGTAAACAAAAGTTCGATTACATCGAGCATGGTTTACTGTACCTGAACTCTCTTCCCTTTCCTTACCAAAAACCACAAAAAAATTGCTATGAAAACGAGACATGTAAAAAGTAATCAAAGATTCCATATTTGGTCAATCGTATTGATTTTTGCCTTAACAAGTTTTAGCTTGGCTCTAAGAGGTCATACATCAAAAGGCAATAACAAGGAAATAGCAATATCCAATAATACAGTCGAAACTGGTGTTGGCCTCTATGTGCCAAGTATAGCCGTGGTCATGTCTGGAACCGTTAATGGAGATTGCACAACTATAGACTACACCATTTTTGTAAGAAATACAAGCACCAATAGCGAATCACTTACCATTACAGAGGCCATTGATACAAATGATGCAGCCTTGATAGTTAATCTTACCCCTGTATCTGGTGATTCCAATACTAATGGGATTCTAGACCCAGGTGAATCATGGGAACTTAGTGCTACCCGAAATTTAAGCCCTGATGACCTTGGACAAGACACCTTCCAAAACCAAGTAAGAATAACCTGTGAAGTTGTTGGGCAACCTGGCGTAACCACAATTGATTTATCCGATGATAATTTATTCAATGAAGATGACCCTACCATACTCGATATTTCCTCATGTAGGAATATTGGGGCGGTGCTTTTGGTGGAAACCAAGGATTTTTTGGGCAATTCACCAGGTTG
>JAAEZN010000144.1 GCA_018222835.1 Algicola sp.
GTGTAAACTGGATTAAAATAGGCGATACGGATAAAAACGGCAAGTACATTACTTCTTGTAAAGAAAAGATAAAACCTGAAGGAGAAGCAAATTCTAGAAGAGTTTATAAGGGTGATTTATTGCTTTCCAATTCAATGAGCTTCGGTAGACCTTATTTATTAAAAATTGAAGGATGCATTCACGATGGATGGTTAGCGCTACAGAATTATAAAGAAGTGTTTGATACAGAATACCTCTTCTATCTTCTTTCGTCTCAAATAGTTTATGATCAATATTTAAAAAAGGCGGCAGGAAGCGGTGTTTTGAATTTGAACAAAAAATTGGTTGAATCTATTGAATTAAAATTTCCATCAAATCTAAATGAGCAAAAAGCGATAGCAGAAATACTTGCCAGTTGTGATAAAGAAATTGAACAATTAAACCAAAAACTCAACAAACTAGTCCAACTCAAACAGGGTATGATGCAGAATCTGCTTACGGGTCGAATTCGATTGGCAAATCCTGAAAAGAAATACGAATGGGAAGAGGAGGTATTGCCAATGGCCGCAGAACCTTCAAATGAAGAGTTTTTTGCAAGCCCAACCTTGGATAAGGAAAAAGAAGCGGCAATACTAACGATGCTTGTAGGCAAAAATAACCTACGGTTGGGGCGTTTCCGGTATCAAAAATTGATGTACCTCTTTCACCGAAAAACCGACAATGCTATTTCGGGCTGGCTTAACAAGGCCGCTGGGCCTTATAACCACGATTTACGTTATCGTGGGGTTGAAGATATGGTAGTCACAAAAGGTTGGTGTACAAATACATCACAAGACCCAGAACACCCAAGATTTGAAAAGGGCAGCAATTACCAAGAAGCCAAACAACAATTTTTGAAACACTATACCATCACACTCATGAATTGGATGAAAAGGCATTTTCTCTTTGAAAAGGATAACGAGCTAGAGTTGTTGGCCACGGTCGACAAAGCACGATTGGCCAGAGCTAGAAACAAGCTATCTGCCAATTGGAGAGGAATCAAGGAATATATCGCCCAAGAACCTGAATGGGAAGACAAATTAAAAAAGCCCCATTTTTCAGACGAGAACCTAAAAAGGGCAGTTGGGATATTGGGTAGATTATTTGAATATGAGTAAGATATTTTTTTTCAGCTGTTTATTTTTTTGTGGATATATAATATCCTTGAATGCGCAAAATCTTGAGGATCTTGAAGATCATGATGTAGAGCAGATATACAAGAAAATAGACGTGGATCCAGGCACACTAGATGAAGATGGAGATGAAATTGATTTCATCTTTGTTGAGACTGAAATTGACGAAGGATTATATGAAATAGAAATAACCGATGGCCCTGGCGATCTCTATGAGATTATGGGTACAGACCTCTTTTTAAAATTCAGGTTTTATTTTGGCTATGCTGGCTATGGTCAGGAATGTATCCTAAAGGTTGAAGGAGGATATTCTGGAATGACACTTTATGAAATTGATTAGATTATAAAATGGCTCCTATTGGCGATAGAGAACGCAGCACACAAGATAATGTGATTCAATTTTTTGAACACAAACTTGAATACGACTATTTGGGTGACTGGAAAGACCGTGGTGGAAACTCCAACATAGAGCCACTGCTATTACGCCAATTTTTAGCACGCCAAGGCTATGCTGAATCCCTTATTGTCAAAACAATAAATGCCCTGCAAGCCCTTACGGGCCTTTCAGGAAGAAGCCTCTATGAAGCCAATAAAGAATTTTATGGAAAGCTGCGGTATGGCGTTAATTTGCGTAAGGATATTGGCGAGCATAAGGAAATGGTGTATCCCATAGATTGGGAAAATCCGTTGAACAACCATTTTGCCATTGCCGAGGAAGTTACCATGGAAGGCAAGCGACGAAAAAGGCCTGACATTGTTATCTACATAAATGGCATTGCTTTGGGAGTGTTGGAACTTAAACGTGCCAAAGTAAGTATGAGTGAAGGCATTCGCCAAAACCTATTGAATCAAGAAGAATTGGCCATTTCTCAATTCTTCGTTACTCAACAATTGGTAATGGCTGGCAATGAATCTCAGGGCATTCGCTATGGCACCATTGAAACCAAGGAAAAATACTTCTTGGAATGGAAAGAAGATAGTACTCGACCAGAATTGCTTTTTAAACACTTAGCACAACTATGCAACAAAGAAAGGTTGTTGGAACTTATACACGATTTCGTGGTGTTCGACCGAGGGGTAAAGAAACTGGCTCGGCATAACCAATATTTTGGAGTAAAGGCCGCCCAGAAGCGGGTCAGAGATAGAGAAGGCGGTATATTTTGGCATACGCAAGGCAGTGGTAAATCACTTTCCATGGTATGGCTGGCCAAATGGATACATGAAAACGAAGAAGACAGTCGGGTACTTATTATAACAGACCGCACCGAATTGGATGATCAAATTGAAAAGGTTTTTGTTGGGGTCGATGAAAAAATCTACCGTACCTCGTCGGGTTCAGATTTATTGCAAAAACTGAATACGCATAACGAATGGCTTATGTGTTCCCTTGTACACAAATTTGGTGGTACTTCGGATAGGGTAAATTATGACGAGTTTATCAACGAACTCCAATTAAATTTGCCAAAGGATTTTGAAGCCAAGGGCAATCTTTTCGTCTTCGTTGATGAGTGTCACAGGACACAAAGCGGGGTACTTCATAAAGCGATGAAAGCCATTTTGCCCAACGCTATGTTTATCGGTTTTACCGGAACACCGTTATTAAAAACCGACAAAGAAATGAGTCTACAGGTATTTGGCCCTTATATCCATACCTATAAATTTGATGAAGCGGTCGAAGATAAAGTGATTCTCGATTTGAAGTACGAAGCCCGTGATGTAGAGCAGTATCTTTCCAGTCCCCAAAAAGTGGACGAGTGGTTTGAAGAACGCACCAGAGGTCTCAAAGAGCGGGCAAAAAACAAGTTGAAAGCCAGATGGGGAACCATGCAGGCCGTTTTAAGTAGTCGAGACCGCTTACAGCGAATTGTGGCGGACATCATTATGGACTTCAATCGTAAAACCCGCTTGATGGATGGCACGGGCAATGCGCTTTTAGTCGCTGGCAATATTTATCAGGCATGTAAGTATTATGAGATGTTCCAAAGCAATGGGTTTACACGCTGTGCTATTATCACCTCATACGAACCAAGCATACAGGAAATAAAAGACGAATCTACGGGAGAAGGAAAAACGGAAAAGCGGCATCAGTACGACATTTATGAAAAAATGTTAAATGGCAAATCTGTTGATGATTTTGAAAGGGAAGTCAAAAAGACGTTTATCAATGAGCCAGGGCAGATGCAGCTTCTCATTGTGGTGGACAAACTATTGACAGGGTTCGACGCACCTTCGGCCACCTATTTATACATCGACAAACGGATGCGCGACCATGGACTGTTTCAAGCCATTTGTAGGGTCAACCGTTTGGATGGTGAAAGCAAAGAGTATGGCTACATAATCGATTATAAGGATTTGTTCATGTCCCTGGAAAATGCCATAAGCGATTACACTGCGGGGGCTTTTGAGGAATATGACAAAGAAGATGTACATAAGCTGCTTGAAAACCGATTACAACATGGTAGGCAGCGACTTGAAGACTGTTTGGAAAATTTACGGGCACTTTGTGAGCCGGTACCTGTTCCAAAGGATAGAGAAGATTACTATCGATTCTTTTGTGGGGAATCTTCTATGCCTAAAACGGTGAAGGCATCGGAACCATAC
>JAAEZN010000041.1:0-8494 GCA_018222835.1 Algicola sp.
TGGAAATACTCCAGTTTTGCTCCAATGTTCTCCACAAAACAAGACCCCAAAAGCACCAATTTGCTTTGATAATCTATGGGATTATCACTTGGCTTTAAAGGTATTTTGGTCTGTAGTTCCATTACTTGGTCTCAATTGTTTTTCTGGAGTATGGGCTTAACTTGTGATATACTTGATAAGGGTAAACAACATAATACACTTGATCTTCATTAATGGTATTTTGATTATTTGCCCTTGCAGAATCAAACATTCTTTCAGCCTCATCATATTCACCAGATTGGTACAGTGCAACTCCTTTGTAATAAAGAGCATCAGCAAAATTAGTATATACCTTTAAGCTTAAATCGAAATACTTGACTGCCTCAATATAATTTCTAAGCTCATATTCAACAACTCCCAAGTAAAACCAATCCATATAATGACATGCCTCTTCTGGTGGTTCATTCGGAAAATCCTTGAACTGTTGTTCCTTGCTTTTTAAAAGGTATTTTTTAGCATTCTCAAATTGGTTCAATTGTAAATAATCCAATGCCAAATAGAAATTATAAGTATGATCCATAACATACCCATCACCATATAATTCCTTTACCAGCTTAAATTCCGCAATAGATTCTTGGTACTCTTTGGAAAAAAGACACTTCATAAAAGCGCTATAATCCAAATACCTTTTAGGATTGTATAAAACGGCTTTCTCCAGATAAGGTTTACCTAAAGAATACTTGCGTTCTTTATATAAGGGCATTGCTTTTTGTTGCCAGAAATATGCTGAATCAGGTTTAACGATTAAAGCTGAATCCAAATAACTCTGTCTTTCCAACGAATACAAAGGAAGCTTATTTGCTTTTTGCCAATATTCTGAAACTTTAATTGAGTCACTGGCTGACAATACAACCCTTTCGGATTCATAAAATCCAACCTCTTTTGGGTTATTCTGATTTTCTGCACAAGCATGAAACATCAGAAATATACATAAGAATTTTTTCATACATATTACAAGAGAGGTTGTTTGTTAAACTTGTCAGGACAAATATTCCTTCACCTTATCCAAGGCTTCGGGGATACCGGCCGGGTTTTTCCCCCCGGCAGTGGCAAAAAACGGCTGACCACCGCCACCTCCTTGGATGTACTTGCCCAGTTCGCGTACAATGCTCCCGGCATTCAGTCCCTTGTTGGACGCCAAATCCTTGGAAATGTAACACGAAAGCAATGCTTTTCCATCATTTTCCGCAGCAAGGAACAGAAATAAATTATCTACCTGTCCACCCATTTCAAAAGCAAGGTCTTTGATACCGCCTGCATCCAAATCCACTTTTTTGGATAGGAATTTAATCCCATTGATATCTTCCAATTCGGAAATCAGTTCGTTTTTGAGTCCTTTGGCCTTGTCCTTCAGCAATTGCTCCACCTGTTTTTTAAGGGCTGTATTCTCTTCCTGCAAACTTGCCACGGATTTTACCGGGTCCTGGGCATTTTTCAACAAATCCTTAATCTCGAACAACATGCGGTTGTTGTTAAAGTAAAATTCCTTTACCGCATCCGAAGTAATGGCTTCGATTCTTCGGATTCCTGCTGCTACAGCCCCTTCGGACACAATTTTAAAATGCCATATATCAGCTGTATTGTTTACGTGCGTACCTCCACAAAGTTCAATGGATTGACCAAAACGTACGGTGCGAACCGTATCGCCATATTTTTCTCCAAAAAGAGCCATTGCACCTTGCTCCATAGCTTCTTTCATTGGAACATTGCGGTTTTCTTCCAAAGGAAGGTGCCCATCTATTCGAGCATTTACAAAGTTTTCTACCTGTCTAAGCTCTTCTGTGGTCAATTTTGAAAAATGGGAGAAATCAAATCTTAAATATTTAGAATGAACCGCAGATCCTTTCTGTTCCACATGGTTGCCCAACACTTCTCGCAATGCTTGATGCAACAAGTGCGTTGCGGTATGGTTAGAAGCTGTTCTCCAACGTTGTTTTTGGTCCACCGCCGCTTTAAAAGTTCCCGAAACCTCTTTGGGCAGCGACTTGGCAAAATGAACAATTTCGTTGTTCTCCCGCTTGGTATCCACAATATAGGTAACATCGCCATTAGAGGCTTCCAAGTAACCCTTATCCCCTACCTGACCACCACCTTCGGCATAAAACGGGGTAAGATTAAACACCATTTGATATTGATCTCCTTCTTTTTTACTGGTGACCTTTCTATACTTAACCAACTTTACCGTAGCTTCCAAACTATCGTAACCGATAAATTCCTGCTCGGTATCTGTCAATAAAACATTCCAATCATCTTTGGTAACTTCGGAAGCTGCCCTTGATCGATCCTTTTGGGCCTTTAGAGCCTTTTCGAATCCTTCCACATCCAATTGATAACCTTTCTCTTCCAAAATAAGAGCGGTCAAATCTATCGGAAATCCAAAGGTGTCGTAAAGTTCAAAGGCTTTATCGCCAGCAATAGTTTTGTCTTTGGATGATTTTATTACGGAATCCAAAAGCACCAAACCTTGCTCCAAAGTGCTCAAAAAAGAGCTCTCCTCTTCTTTGATCACGTTTTCAATTAATTGATACTGTTCCTTTAGCTCTGGGAAAGCCTTTCCCATTTGCTCGCTCAACACCTTTACCAATCGGAAGATAAATGGTTTGTTGGTACCCAAAAAAGTAAACCCGTATCTAATGGCACGGCGTAAAATCCTTCGGATTACATAACCAGCCCCGGTGTTGCTTGGCAACTGCCCATCGGCAATGGAAAAAGCAACTGCCCTAACATGGTCGCAGATTACCCGGATGGCAATATCGGTCTGCTCGTCCTTGCCGTATTTCTTTCCTGTGATGATTTCCACCTCTCGGATAAGCGGGGTAAACACATCGGTATCGTAGTTGGATTGTTTTCCTTGAAGTACCATACAAAGGCGCTCAAAGCCCATTCCTGTATCAATATGGTTCTCTGGAAGTGGTTCCAAGCTCCCATTGGCCTTACGGTTGAACTGCATAAATACCAAGTTCCAAATCTCCACTACTTGCGGATGATCTTGATTCACCAAAGAAGCGCCATCAACCTTCTCTTTTTCTTCTTTGGAACGGATATCTACATGGATTTCGGAACAGGGTCCGCAGGGGCCTTGATCTCCCATTTCCCAAAAGTTGTCCTTTTTGTTCCCCTTTATAATGCGGTTTTCGGGCACTATTGCTTTCCACAGATCATATGCTTCTTGATCTAAGGGCAATCCATCTTCCTCGCTGCCTTCAAAAATAGAGACATACAAGCTGTCCTTATCAATTTTATATACTTCGGTGAGCAGTTCCCAAGCCCAAGCAATAGCTTCTTTTTTAAAGTAATCCCCTACGCTCCAATTCCCCAACATCTCAAACATGGTATGGTGGTAGGTATCTTTCCCCACTTCTTCCAAATCGTTGTGCTTTCCACTTACACGCAAACATTTTTGGGTGTCCGTAAGTCGCTTGTATTTAGGTACAGAATTACCCAAAAAGTACTCCTTAAACTGGTTCATTCCCGCATTGGTGAACATTAAGGTAGGGTCGTCCTTCATTACCATGGGTGCAGATGGAACAATCTTGTGGTTCTTTTCTTTAAAAAAGTTTAAAAACTGTTTTCTAACTTCTTGGGATGTCATTGAATTCCTAGGGTTTTCTTAAATTTAACACTTTAAGCAAAACAATTTTTATATTTGTTTGTTCTGTTTAAAATGAGTGAGCAAAAATAGGATAAAATCCATTCATGTCTAAAGTAAAGTACTATTACGATCCGGACACGCTTTCGTACCGAAAGATAGAGCCGAAAAAATCCAAACGATACAGGAATGTTTTCTTGTTTGTTTTGGGCTCGGCCTTGTTCGGTTTTCTTGGCCTCATCATTCTTTTGAATACGCGTTGGGTAAATACCCCAAAGGAGCTTTCCTTGGAACGCGAGGTACGTAATTACGAGCTCCAGTTTGATATATTGAATAGAAAGATGGATCAAATGGAACACGTTCTGGCCAATATCGAAGATCGTGACAATAACATTTACAGATTATATTTTGAAGCCAATCCTATACCCGAAGAGCAGCGCAGGGCCGGTTTTGGCGGAATTAATCGATACAAAGACCTAGAAGGCTTTAACAATTCGGAGATTATCATCGATGCTACAAAACGATTGGATATCATTCAAAAAGGAATGGTTATCCAATCCAAATCTTTGGATGAAATCGCTAAGTTAGCGGAAGAAAAGGAAAAACTTTTGGCTTCCATTCCGGCCATTCAACCTGTCAGCAACGAAGACCTTACTCGTATGGCATCTGGTTTTGGTTGGCGTTCCGACCCATTTACCAAAGCTAGAAAAATGCACTGGGGAATGGATTTTACCGCGCCACGAGGCACACCGATCTACGCAACGGGCGATGGCAAAGTGGTTCGCGCCGACAATAGATCTTCAGGATACGGAAAACACGTAAGAATAGACCATGGGTACGGATACACTTCTTTGTACGGACACATGAGCAAATACAATGTTACCGTTGGCCAAAAAGTTAAGAGAGGCGACCTTATCGGCTTTGTAGGAAGCACAGGACGTTCCCAAGCCCCACACGTACATTACGAAGTGTTTAAAGATGGGGAACGAATCAACCCGATCAACTTCTATTATGGAAGTTTGTCTGCTGAGGAATTTGAGAATATGCTCAGATTGGCAAATCAAGAGAACCAATCCTTGGATTAATGCACATAGACCTACCAGAAAAACGATACTATGGCATTGGCGAAGTGGCCAAAGCTTTTGGGGTCAACACATCCCTGATTCGTTTTTGGGAAAAAGAGTTTGATGTGCTACAACCCAAGAAAAATGCCAAGGGCAACCGAAAATTCACACCTCAGGACATCCATAACCTCCAATTGATCTTTCATTTGGTCAAGGAACGTGGGTTTACCCTCGAAGGAGCTAAAATTCATCTAAAGGAAGAAAAGCAAAAGGCACTTTCCAATTTTGAGGTGATTCAAAAACTACAAAAAGTAAAGGCCGAACTACTTAAGATTAAAGATCAACTATAAACACTAATTCCATAGCAAAATGAAAAAATGGTTAATCCCCTTGATTATTGTTGTAGTCATTGTCTTTGGACTATACCAATGGGCAGTAAGTTTTAACAACACAGCCGTGCAATACGAAGCAGATACCAAAACAGCATGGGCCAATGTAGAGAGTTCTTACCAACGTAGAAACGACCTAATAGGTAATTTAGTAAAAACCGTACAAGGTGCCGCCGACTTTGAAAGAGGTACATTAACCGATGTAATCGAGGCAAGAGCTAAGGCAACATCTACCAATATAGACGCTAACAATATCACCCCAGAACAGTTAGCGGAGTTCCAGCAGGCCCAAACAGGTCTGTCCTCTGCACTATCCAGACTTTTGGTTACCGTGGAACGCTACCCCGAGTTAAAAGCCAATCAAAACTTCTTGGAACTTCAATCCCAATTGGAGGGTACCGAAAACCGAATCAATGTGGCTCGGGATAGGTACAACGAAAAAGTGAATATTTATGATGTCCACATCTCAAAATTCCCTGGTAAATTACTAGCTAGTTGGTTTGGCTTCGAGGAAATGCCCCGATATTCTGCGGACCCTGGTTCTGAAAATGCACCTGATGTAAACTTCGAATTCGATTAAACCATGTCGCACGTAGAGGAGTTTTTGACAGCAAAGGAAGAAAGAGAAATCATTAGCGCCATAGTTGAGGCAGAAAAAAACACTTCGGGAGAAATACGGGTACATATTGAAGCATCAACAAAAATAGACCACTTTAGCAGAGCTCAGCAAATCTTCCATTTACTTAAAATGGATAACACCAAAGAGGACAACGGAGTATTGATCTATGTTGCCGTAGATGATAAGAAATTTGTCATTTACGGTGGAGAAGGCATCGACCGAGCCGTACCCAAAGGATTTTGGGACACTACTAAGGACATTATTGCTTCCCAGTTTAAAAAAGCAAACTTTAAACAAGGGATAATCGATGGTATCCTAATGGCAGGCAAAGAGCTCGAAGCTCATTTTCCATGGAACCATAATGATGAGAACGAACTAAACAATGCAATATCCAAAGGGTAGTTTTTTACTATTGTTTTTGTGGGCGTCCCTAGCATGGGGGCAATTTTCCATTCCCGAAAAACCAAAAAAAGAAACCAGTGTTTACGACTATGTAAATCTATTGTCCGATTCGCAGAGCAACGCTTTGGAGCAAAAGCTCATTCGCTACTCCGACAGTACCTCTACCCAGATTGTTGTCGCCATCATAAGCTCTACCGAAGGTGAAAACATTAATTATTTGGGCGCACAATGGGGGCAAAAATGGGGAATTGGACAAGCGGACAAAGATAATGGCGTATTGGTGTTACTTGCGAGAAACGATCGTAGGATTGCCATTAATACAGGTTATGGCGTGGAGGGAAGTTTAACCGATTTAATGTCCAAGCGAATTATAGAATCCGTTATAATCCCTGAATTTAAAAAAGGTGATTATTATACAGGGCTAGACAAAGGTTCCGATGCCATTTTTAGAGTGCTCACCGGAGAGTTTACCGAGGACCGTTCCTTTGGCGACAAAAAATTCCCGTTAGATGCCCTTTTCCCTTTTATCATCTTTGTGGTCATCCTTATTATTCTATGGAGCCGAAAAAACCGTGGAGGAGGTCGTAATGGTGGTCGGCGAGGTAGTGGACTCGATATTTGGGATATGATCATCCTCAGCAACATGGGACGCAGCTCTGGTTCCTCCGGTGGCTTTGGAAGTGGTGGTTTCGGCGGAGGCGGTGGTTTTAGTGGAGGCTTTGGCGGCGGAGGCTTTGGCGGCGGCGGTGCCTCTGGGGGATGGTAGTCTTGATCTGAACCAAGAAATCAATCATTCCAGTACAAATTTTCATTCTCTACAGAATTATATTGAGGGTGTGCTTCCCATTCATAAATTCAAACCAACTATCCATAAACTTGTATGATTCCGTTGGTCAATTTTGGTTATCTTGCCAACAGATATTTTTTTCATTCCTAAACACTATTCAACACATGTCCCGGTCCTTAAAAACACTTGTGGTTGCACTTCTTATTCTCGTTGCATCCTGTAAAAAAAAGAACAACCCCGAAACCAACAATCTCTTTAAGTTCAAGGACTACATCAGCTATCATACCAACGGGAACCAAAGTATCTCCAAACCCATTACTATTGCATTGGCCCAACAGTTGGATCAATTTGAATTGACTCAGGAATTACCTCAGGAATATTTAGAGATTTCACCAAAAATAGATGGGGACTTAATTATCGAAAATGGTCGGGAACTTACTTTTCAACCTTCCGAATACCTAACACCAAATACGGAATACACTATTAAACTAAAGCTGAACAAACTCTTTGAGCAAATTCCGAGCGAATTCAGGACCTACACCTTTAGTTTTAAAACAATCGCTCCCAATTTTAGGATTAATCTGGGGGATCTGCAGTCCTACAGCAAGGATTGGCAATACCTTACCGGTACTTTGGATGCTTCGGATATTATGGATGCATCCAAAATAGAGACCGTCCTTTCGGTTAAACAAAATGATAAAAACATTGCTGTAAAGTGGGATAACACCGATGAAAATGCTCAGTATTTTAGCTTCAAGATTGATAGTATATCCCGAAAAACAGAGGACAGTGAACTCGCTATAAATTGGACCGGTGATGCATACAATATCGACAATGAAGGCTCAGAATCTTACACCATACCGGGGAAAAACAAGTTTGTGATCATTGATGCAAAAACCACATCTGCACCCAATGCCGTATTGACACTTAATTTCTCGGAGCCCCTAAAACAAGATCAAAACCTAAATGGTTTGGTAACCATCGAAAATGCGGAAAGCCTTAGATATGAAATCAACGGAAATGTATTGAGCGTTTATCCTTCCAATAGGATTTTGGGCGAAGTACGCATAAACGCTTTTCAGGGAATTAAGAGTGAATACGGATTCACGCTTAAGAGCAATTTTTCGGAACTGGTCTCTTTTGAGCAATTAAAGCCAGCGGTTCGTTTAATTTCCAAAGGAACCATTTTACCAAATGCAGCCTCTACCCCCATCTATTTTGAAACCGTAAACCTTTCAGCAGTAGAAGTTCGAGTAATCCAGGTGTATGAAAATAACATGTTGCAATACCTTCAAAATTACGACCTAACCGAAAACTACGATCCGGACTTTAGACCTATTGGGCGCAGAGTGGCCTACAAAGTAATCCCATTAACAGGGGATGGCAACGAAAACACCAGTTATTGGCAAGCCCACGGATTGGATTTATCCGAATTGATCCAGGTGCACCCAGGATCATTGTATCGGGTCGAATTCAATTTTAAAAAGGAACACACCACTTACGATTGTGGCGAAGCTGCATCAACCGAAGAATCCGTTAATGACTATGCTTTGGAGCAAAGTTCGGATGATGCCTCTCTGGAAGAACAATATTGGGACAACGAAA
>JAAEZN010000041.1:8504-28371 GCA_018222835.1 Algicola sp.
CTATAATTGGGAAGAACGCGATAACCCGTGTCATTCAGCATATTACAACTACGATAGGATAGCTGCCACCAATTTATTGGGCAGTGATCTGGGCTTAATCGTTAAAAAAGGAAACAATCGCTCCCATCACTTTGCCGTAACAAATTTGCTCACGACCCAGCCCGTGGCCAATGCCAAAATAAAACTCTACAATTACCAACAACAACATATCGGGGAGGTTACAACAGATGCTTCCGGCCTATCTGTTTACGATAGCGATAAAGGCATTGCCTTTGCGGTTGCGGAAAGCAACAATAATTTTGCATACGCCAAGTTATCGGACGGCAATGCACTATCTCTTAGTAAATTCGATGTGTCTGGCGAGCAACTTCAAAAAGGATTACAAGGCTTTCTTTATACCGAAAGAGGTGTGCACCGCCCAGGGGATGTGATTCATTTAACATTTGCTTTGGATCATAACGCCAACCCATTGCCCCAAGGACACCCAGTGACTTTAGAAGTAACCGATGCTCGGGGAAAACTGGTACAGCGCAACGTCCTAAAAGAAGGAAGCATTCCGGTCTCTGATAATCTGTACGCTAAAAAAGAAAAGAACTTCTATTACTTCCCAATCCCGACAGAAGCAACGGCACCTACCGGAAATTGGTCAGCCAAAGTAATTGTGGGAGGTGCCCAATTCAATAAAACCTTAAAAGTGGCAACGGTTAAGCCCAACCGTTTAAAAGTGGATTTTGCTTTTGATGATGAAGTACTCGAAGCCAACACCAATAATCAAGGTAAGGCCACGGTAAAATGGTTGCACGGCGCTCCGGCCCGCAATCTTAAAATCGACATTAACGCCACTTTGAGTCAAACGGCAACCGCTTTCCCCAAGTATAAAGATTTTATTTTCCAAGATCCCGCTCGCACTTTTAATGAAACCGAGTTACAGTGGATTTCTTCCAATTTGGATGCGAACGGTGTACTCAACATCAATAAGGAAATTGATGTAAACGGAAATGCTCCAGGAATGTTGAAAGCTACCTTTACCACCAAGGTTTTTGAAGGAGGAGGAGATTTTTCCATTGATGTGTTTTCAAAAAATCTGGCTCCATTTTCAAACTTTGTGGGCCTCCGTTCGCCCGAAGCGAAACAATACGGTTCATTTTTAACGGATGAGAACAACACCTTCGATGTGGTGACCGTTGATGCCCAAGGAGGCCCATCAGGCAACCGAAAATTAAAAGTCCAAGTATTTAAAATTGAATGGCGTTGGTGGTGGAACCGAGGGTACGATAATCTTTCGCGCTACGAAAACGCTACCGTTCATCGTCCATTTAAAGAAATGAGCCTGACCACCGGGAATGATGGCAAGGCCAACTTCAACATCAATATCCCCGACGAGCAAGGTGGTCGCTACCTGATTCGAGTAATAGATGAAGTCTCTGGCCATGCGACAGGACGTACCGCTTACTTTTACCGTAATTGGTGGCGCAGACCTGCTACAGCAGATACTGAAAGTTCCAAAATTCTTATTTTTTCCACCGATAAGGAAAAATACACGCTTGGTGAAAAAGCTACGATCACCTTTCCTTCAGACACAGGAAGCCGAGCCTTACTAAGTGTTGAAAACGGAACCGAGGTACTATCGCAACAATGGGTAGAAACATCTGCTAAAGAAACCAAGGTAACCATTCCTATTACAGCCGAAATGGCACCCAATGCTTACATCAACATATCTCTTTTACAACCACATAGCAAGGCCAAAAACGATCTTCCCATACGATTGTACGGTGTAGTTCCTCTTTTAGTGGAAAACCCAGCAACCTTGTTGGAACCACAAATCGATATGCCCGATGTGCTGGCTCCTGAAAAATCCTATAAGATCATTGTTTCCGAAGCCAACAAAAAACCTATGACGTACACCTTGGCAGTAGTGGACGAAGGACTTTTGGATTTGACCCGCTTTGCCACACCCGATATTCACAGTTCGTTCTATGCCCGACAAGCCTTAGGTGTAAAAACCTTTGATATTTTTGATGATGTCATGGGGGCGTACTCCGTAAGCGTAGATAATATTTACGCCATTGGCGGGGGTGGTATTGGAGCAGGAGCCAAAAATCGTAAAGCACAACGTTTTAAACCTGTCGTCACCTATTTGGGTCCATTCTCTTTAAAAGCAGGGGAAAAAGTGTCGCACACCATCAATATGCCCAACTACGTGGGTTCCGTTCGTACCATGATAGTTGCAGGAAACCCGAACAGCGCTTATGGCAATGCGGAAAAAACAGCACCCGTTCGTAAACCCTTGATGGTTTTGACATCTATTCCGCGAAAATTATCACCTGGTGAAACCGTGACCATCCCTGTTACGGTTTTTGCCATGGAATCCAAGGTTAAAAATGTACAAGTTAAAGTTGAGTCGGGTGATGCATTAGAGCCACTTTCCGGCACTTCTAAAAACATCACTTTCAATGCCGTTGGCGAACAAATTGTAAATTTTGATTTTAAGGTCAATCCAACAACTTCTTTCCAAACCATAAAGGTTACGGTTACCGGAGCTGGGGAAAGCGCATCCAACGAAACGGAAATCGATGTGGAAAATCCAAATCCAATCACCACTAAAAGTGAACTATATACTTTGGATGCCAACAACTCCCAAACAATATCCTTGGAAACTTTTGGCACATCGGGCACCAATGAGGCGTTTATAGAGTTCTCAACACTTCCTCCGATGGACTTCTCCAAGCGTATGGATTATTTGTTACGATACCCACATGGCTGTGTAGAACAGACCACTTCGGCAGCATTCCCACAATTATTTTTGGGCGATGTATTGGATATCACTTTTGACAAAAAGAAGAATATTGAGAAAAACATAAAAGCAGCCATCGAACGTCTCAGTGACTTTCAAATCCCAGATGGGGGCTTAAGTTATTGGCCCGGTTATGGCAATGCAGACGACTGGAGTACTTCCTATGCCGGACATTTTATGTTGGAAGCCAAAAAACAGGGATACCAGCTCCCATTGACTTTCTTGAGCAATTGGTTACGTTATCAAAAGAACACCGCCCGCCAATGGAGCAACCAAGGCACCTACTACAACGATGATGTTTCGCAAGCATATCGCTTGTACACTTTGGCATTGGCCCAACAACCTGAATTGGCCGCAATGAACCGTTTAAGAGAAACCGTGAACCTCAGCAACGAGGCCAAATGGAGGTTGGCAGCAGCCTATGCCTTGGTCGGCAAAAAAGAAGTGGCTCAAGCTATAGCACAAAAGGCGAACATCAATTTTAAACCCAATAACTACAATTACAGAACCTATGGTTCTGTTTTCAGAAACCGGGCAATGGCATTGGAAACCATGGTAATTTTAGACGATTCCCAACAACGGGAGTTAGCTGTTTCCTTGGCCAAAAATTTATCATCACAACAATGGTACAGTACCCAAGAAACAGCATTTGCCCTCTTGGCCATGTCCAAAATGGTGTTAAAAAACGGAGGCAAGTCCATTGACCTTACTTTTACCAATAATGGAAAAAGCGTAGCGGTAAAAACAGATAGGGCCATAGCGCAACGGGAACTCTCCGTTACCAAGCTCAAAGAAGAAATTGAAATAAAAAACAACCAAGGCAATACAATATATGCCACGCTTACCCAAACAGGTAAGTTACCCGTGGGTGAAGAGTTGGCCCAACAGCAAAACCTAAGATTATCGGTCAACTATGTGGACCCGCTTGGCAATTCGGTCAATGTGAACGAGCTACGACAAGGAACAGAATTTGAAGCAAGAGTGACTGTTTTTAATAATTCCAATGATTTTGTGGAGAATGTTGCACTGACCCATATTGTGCCTAGTGGATGGGAAATCGTGGACACATCTTATGCCAATCATGAGAATGGGAATGCTTCCAAAGCAGATTACGTGGACACCCGAGATGATCGTACCCACCTCTATTTTGACTTGGATGCCAGAAAATCCCAAACATTTACCATCAAATTAAATGCATCCTTCTTGGGCGACTATTACTTGCCGGGCGCACAAGTAGAGGCCATGTACGACAACAACTACCAAGCCCGAAATAAGGGGCAATGGGTTAAAATAGTTCAGTAATAATGAATGAGTGAATTTTTATCACCATTAAAAAGAATCCTGGCCAACCATAAGATCAAATTTGGTGTATTTTTCATCATTTTGATTTTATGGTTGTTTTGTCTGCCCAAAAATCTTTTTGAGGACCCCAGCTCTACCGTAGTAAATAGTTCGGATGGAGTACTTATCGGGGCACGTATTGCTGATGATGGCCAATGGCGCTTCCCGCAAATTGATTCTATTCCTGAACGTTTTAAACAAAGTGTTTTACTTTTTGAAGATGAGTACTTTTATCGGCATCCCGGTTTTAATCCTATTTCAATTGTAAAAGCCATTGGACATAATCTCACCAAAGAAACCCGAAGAGGCGGCAGCACTATTACACAACAGGTTATCCGATTGAGCAGAAAAAACCAAAGTAGAACGTATTGGGAAAAGCTCATCGAGGTATTTATGGCCACACGGTTAGAATTACGCCACTCTAAGGAAGAAATTTTGGAACTCTACGCTTCCCACACCCCATACGGCGGAAACGTGGTTGGTTTGGAGACAGCTGCTTGGCGGTATTTTGGAATTCCGGCACATGAATTAAGTTGGGGGCAATCGGCAGCTTTAGCGGTCTTGCCCAATGCACCCGCCCTGATCTTCCCAGGGAGAAACGAGCAAGCTTTTTTGGACAAACGAAACCGACTACTGAAAAAATTATGGAAGAAAGAAATTATTGATAAAACCACCTACGAATTGGCCATAGGCGAACCATTGCCGCAAAAACCTTTCCCTTTGCCCGATATAGCTCCCCACCTTACCGAGCGTATCCGGAACGAACATCCTGGTGAGCGCGTGACCACTTCGCTGCAACGACCTTTACAACAACGATTAAATCTTTTGGCAGAACGGCATTACAGACAATTGCAAAGCAACGAAATACATAATCTGGCCATTTTGGTGCTCGATGTCGAAACCCGTAAAGTATTGGGATATGTAGGAAACTCTCCTACGAGTGAACCCCATTCTAATTATGTGGACATTATCACCAAAAAAAGAAGTACCGGCAGCACTTTAAAACCATTCCTTTTTGCTGCACTTTTGGATGAGGGCGAGTTGTTGCCCCATAGTCTTGTGGAAGATGTTCCGACCGTAATCAACGGATACAACCCTCAAAATTTTGATTTAAAACATGTTGGCGCAGTGCCAGCCAGTAAAGCACTTTCACGATCGCTGAACGTACCAGCAGTTCGTTTGCTACGGGAATATGGACTTCAAAAATTTTACAACAAACTCCATAAAATGGAGATGCGGGCTTTGAACAGACGTGCCTCTCACTATGGACTATCCTTGATTCTTGGTGGGGCGGAAAGCTCCCTTTGGGAAGTAACCTCAACCTATGCCTCAATGGCTTCCAGTCTGAATTATTTTTTGACACATTCCAGCACCTACAGGAACCAGGAATTTACCGAAGCCACATATTTACAGCATGAAGCAAAAGATTTTGGCATGGAACAACTTGGCCCCTTGGTTTTTGGCGCAGGAGCTATTTTCAGCACCTTCCAGTCGATGTATGAGGTCAACCGACCAGAAGGTGATGAAAATTGGCAGTTTTTTGATTCCTCTCAACCCATAGCATGGAAAACTGGAACCAGTTTTGGCTTTAAAGATGCCTGGGCCATTGGGGTCACTCCCAAATATGCCATTGGTGTATGGGCAGGCAATGCCGATGGTGAGGGAAGGCCAGGACTTACAGGTATCACTGCTGCTGCCCCGCTACTCTTTGATGTATTGGATGCCCTACCCCAAAGTGGTTGGTTTCCGGAACCTTTTGATGACCTTGTAGAACTTAAAATTTGTGCACAAACTGGATTCCGTGCTTCTGTGTATTGTGATGATGTAAAAAAGGAATGGGCTCCGAAACATGGAACGCGAACTCGACCCTGCCCTTATCATCAACAGATATTTCTAGATGCTACGGAACAGTATCGGGTAAACTCAGAATGTTATCCTTTGGAGGACATGGTAGCCAAAAATTGGCTGGTGCTACCTCCTATTCTGGAATATTATTATGCCTCCTCAAATCCAAACTATAAGTCTTTGCCCCCTTATTTGGAAGGTTGTTCCGCCATGGAAAATAATTTGATGGAATTTATCTACCCAAAAAGGAATGAAGCCGTATTGCTCCCAAAAGATATAGGCAATAAAACTTCGGACATCATTCTAAAATTGGCACACCAACAATCCAACGCAATTATTTATTGGTATTTGGATGAATTATTTGTTGGCAAGACGGAGAATTTCCATGAGCTGCTTCTACCTATCGAACCTGGGGAGTACATACTCACCGCGGTTGACAATCAGGGAAATCGAATTCAACAATTGGTAGAGATCCGTTCCGCCTCAGGAGAATAATTACTTCTTCCGCATAAAAATGGTTATGGGAACACCAGTAAAATCAAAATTCTGCCTAATCTTGTTTTCCAAGAATCGTTTGTAAGGATCCCTCACATATTGCGGCAAATTACAGAAGAAGGCAAATTGCGGGTATGGTGTGGGCAATTGTGTACAAAACTTGATTTTTACGTACTTTCCTTTGGTTGAGGGAGGTGGCGTTTTTTCTATAATCGGCAACATGATATCGTTCAACTTACGCGTTGGTATTTTTTTGGAACGATTGTTATATACCTCCACCGCTGTTTCTATTGCCTTGAAGATTCGTTGTTTGCTCAAAACCGAAATAAAGAGAATAGGTACATCTTCGAAAGGAGAGATAACCTCTTTTATTTTGGCAGTGTACTCCTTTACGGAATTGGTCTCCTTTTCCACCAAATCCCATTTGTTCACCAAAATTACAATACCTTTATTGTTGCGCTGCGCGAGCCAAAATATGTTTTGCACTTGCCCATCAAAACCTCTGGTAGCGTCGAGCATTAAAATACACACGTCGCAATGCTCTATGGCACGAACGGAACGCATTACGGAATAGAATTCCAAGTCTTCCTTTACTTTGGACTTTCTACGGATACCCGCTGTATCCACCAGATTGAACTCGAAGCCAAAGCGGTTATACTTGGTATCGATACTATCGCGCGTAGTCCCGGCAATATCGGTAACGATATACCTATCCTCACCTATCAATGCATTGATCAATGACGATTTCCCTGCGTTGGGCCTACCTACAACTGCAAATCGGGGCAGCTCACTTTCTTCTTCAACTTCATCTGGCAATACCTCGACAAGGGCATCCAACAGCTCTCCCGTTCCGCTTCCGTTAATACTGGAAAGTGTGTAATATTCGCCCAATCCCAAGGAATAGAATTCCACTGCATCTGTAGAACGTTGGGCATTGTCCACTTTGTTTACGGCCAAAAAGGTTGGTTTATCTACCCGGCGGAGCAACTTGGCAACGTCCTCGTCCATTCCTGTCACCCCCGATTCCACATCTACCATAAAAATAATGGCATCCGCTTCATCGATGGCCAGTTCTACCTGTTTGTCGATTTCTTTTTCAAAAATATCGTCGCTGCCCACCACGTAACCACCAGTGTCGATCAAAGAAAATTCTTTGCCGTTCCAATCACTTTTCCCATAATGACGGTCGCGTGTAACACCGGAAACAGCATCCACAATAGCTTCACGGCGTTGAATTAGTCGGTTAAAAAAGGTGGACTTCCCAACATTGGGTCTTCCTACAATGGCTACAATAGCTCCCATCAGGTTTAATTTTTGGCAAAAATACCATTTATTATGAAGAAAAAATGATACCTTTTTTGATCATTTTCAAATGATTATGAGCGACCTGACCAACGAGATTGTTTTACGGCCCCGTTTTCACCTCTCCCTGCGCACCGAATTGGAGCAGTTGGAACATGCTTTTGATGGATTAAAAGACCCCTCTTTTGACATAAAAAGGCTTGATGAACACATATTTATAAAGTTTAAGAAACCGGAGACCACCTTTTGGACGCCTCAATTGCATTTGGAGCTTTCTTCTTTTGAAAAAGGGGTGAGCAATATACGGGGCGTGTTTGGTCCCAACCCTACTTTATGGACATTTTTTATGTTTCTACATTTTGGTGTGGGCACCCTTTTTATCATTTTGGGCATTTTTGCCTATTCCAACCATTCTTTAGGAAAGAATATCACCATTTGGCTAGTGGGCATGTTTTTTTTAGTGGTAATCTGGTTTGCACTTTATGCGTTTGGCCGTTTGGGAAAATCTAAGGGAAAGGGTCAAATGGAACAGCTAAAACAGTTTATAAGGGATGCCATTGGCCCTTTTGAGCGCATTAACAACAACGAGGATTAACCGTTATAACCAAAACGCCTGAGCTGTTGGGAGTTGCTTCGCCAGTTTTTGTTCACTTTCACATATAGTTCGATGTGTACTTGTTTGGCAAAGAATTTTTCGAGGTCTTTCCTGGCCTCTACACCTACTTTTTTGATGGCACTCCCCTTATGACCTATAATAATACCTTTTTGGGTATCCCTCTCCACCATAATCACTGAACGGATACGGATAATGTCTTCGTCCTCCAAAAACTCTTCGGTTTCTACCTCTACTGAATACGGTATCTCCTTTTTATAGTGCAGTAGGATTTTTTCACGAATGGTCTCGTTCACGAAAAAACGCTCTGGTTTGTCCGTAATCTGATCTTTTGGATAGTATGGAGGTGCTTCGGGCAATAGCTCCAAAATACGGTTAAAAACCTCGGTGACATTAAAATTTTCCAAAGCGGAAATAGGGTGTATCTCTGCATTGGGCAACTGTTCTTGCCAGTATTGCATTTGCTCTTCCAGCTTTTGCTGATCTGATGTATCAATTTTATTGAGAAGCAACAAAACCGGGATTTTACTGTTCTGTATTTTTTTAAAGAAAGATTCATCTTTAAGGGCCTTTTCCCCTATTTCAACCATGTAGAGCAATACATCGGCATCTTCAAAGGCTGATTTTACAAAGTCCATCATGGACGTTTGCAGCTCATAGGCAGGTTTGATGATGCCAGGCGTGTCGGACAAAATCATCTGAAAATCCTCGCCGTTCACAATTCCCAAAATACGATGACGTGTGGTCTGCGCCTTAGAAGTGATTATAGAAAGTTTTTTCCCTACAAAGGCATTCATCAATGTTGATTTACCCACGTTGGGGTTGCCGATAATATTTACAAATCCAGACTTATGCGCCACCTTTTTTTCTTTTTTCAAAATATTGTTTGGATGCCGCATTCACCTTTGGTGCAAGATAAAGTACAGCTATCATGTTGGGTATTACCATTAGTGCATACGAGAGATCGATCAGATTTTTCACCAAGGTCAATGATGCTACCGAGGCAAAAACGATCATCACCACAAAAAATACATTGTACCATTTTCCAATTTTGGCATTCGTCAAAAATGAAAGACTTTTTACTCCATAGTAGGAATAGGTAAACAAGGTTGATAATGCAAATGCCGATACAATGACCATAAGCAATATATCGCCAATACCGTACAAGGTTGTTTCAAAAGCGGACATGGTCATTACAATACCACTGCCATCCTCAAGATAGGCTCCACTCAAGATAATTACCACGGCGGTAAAGGTACACACTAAAATTGTATCGATAAAAGGCCCCAACATGGCAACAAGTCCTTCTTTAGTAGGTTCGTTGTTTCTAGATTGTCCGTGGTACATTGGCGCACTACCAAGACCCGCTTCGTTGGAAAACATGGCCCTTCGTACCCCTACGATCACCAAGCCCCAAAAACCACCTGTTACCATAGTATCGAAATTCCATGCCTCTACCAAAATCATTCTAAGAGCTGGCCAAACTTCTCCCGCATTGCTGGCCATCACAAAAATTACCGCTAAAAGATATACTCCTACCATAAAAGGTACTATGGCCGATGCTACTTTGGCTATCTTACTCAGTCCTCCAAAAATTACGATGGATGTGACTATTGCCAAAAAGAATCCTATGCCAAGTTTCCAATTGTACTCACTTGTGGCCCAAATGGTTTCGTGCGGTTCCACTACTCCCATAAACGCTTCGGTAAATTGATTGGCGGTAAACACCCCTAAAAAACCGAACAATCCACAAATACTAAAAAAAACGGCCATGGGTCTTGCCCATTTGCCCATTCCTTTGGTAATATAGAACATGGGGCCCCCTTGCAGATGTCCTTCGGAGTCGGTTCCACGGAACATAATTGCTAAACTTCCCGAATAATATTTTATTCCCATACCCAAAAGAGCTGTCATCCAGATCCAAAAAACCACACCAGGACCTCCATCGTGTATGGCAATGGCCACTCCAGAAATATTTCCTAAACCCACGGTTGCGGCTACCGCAGCGGATAATGCTTGAAACGAACTTACATCTCCCTTGGCATTCTTGTCATCGTACTTGCCGGATACCACAGCAATGGCATGGCCAAAATGGCGAAAGGGCATAAATTTTGAGTAAAAGGCCAAAAACAGTCCACCACCAATTAGCAAGATTAACATGGGCCACTCGGTGTATGGCAATAGTGAAGCGATAAAATCGTTGATTGCGTCCATAAAGTAAAAATGTCCAATTTATGGATTTTGAACGGATTGCCCCTAGTGAATGCAGGAATATTAATTTTAGTTTGGAAAAGATAGAAAAACAGTTGTATATTTGCCGTCCACATCGCGGGGTAGAGCAGTACCCTTCGACAGAGCTCAGGGCAGGGTACCTACACAAACTGAGCAATTTTATTGAAAACCACGTTTCTTAAAGAAACAAAAAACATATATCGCGGGGTAGAGCAGTAGGTAGCTCGTCGGGCTCATAACCCGAAGGTCGCTGGTTCGAGTCCAGTCCCCGCTACTACAAAAGCCGAGAAATATCTCGGCTTTTTTTATACCCTATCGGCAAACACATGTCTTTCCTACCTGTTCAATGGTAAACTTTTATCGGGACTTACCTACTTTAATAGTTTGTTAACGTTTTTAACATCATATTTTCATAAATTGTTAACACCTAATTCATCATCAATCAAAAATGAGACAATCAACCAAATATATTGTCTTCATTATTCTATGGGCAAATGTGATGTTTGCCCATGGCAAAGCCTTGTACGGTTATGCCGGAATACCTGTACCAACCGCAGAAACTTTTAAAGACTCGCTGGATTGGGCGGACTACTATTTCAATATCCATCGTTTTGAGGATGCGATACCGCTATACAAAAAGAACCTTGAGATTCCGGACGGGGAACAGAAAATTCATGTTCTTAAAAAACTGGCCCTAAGCGAAGCGGCAATGGACCACCCCGAAGAATCTATTTCCTACATATACGATTATTTTAAGATAGATTTTCACCCCACCTTTCTCCTTCACGAAGATTTTGATAGAATCCGAGATGAAACCGAATTCGTTAAACTTTCTGGAACTGTACTGCCTAAGTTTACCATTTGGTCCATATTTTACTTTTTTGTTTCCTTAATCGGGTTTTATGTCACCTTTGTTTTGTTGATCAATAAAAAAATCGACCTACAGGCCAGAATCCTCATTGCTCTTTTTGTTTTTATACACTCCTTATTTATCCTAAACATATGTGCAAACCAAACCAATTATGTATTTGAGTTCCCGCACACCTATCTTATGTCAACATGGTCCTCTCTTTTATATGGGCCTTTACTCTTCCTTTATTTTAAAAGGGTTTCAAAATCCACCAATCTTAATAAAAAAGATTTTTGGCATTTTTTACCCACGATAGCTTTGACCATATACTTAATTTTCACCGTTTATGCTTTTTCGGGCTCTGAAAAGGTGGCACAAATGCTTCAAAGGTTAGAAGACGGATTAAACCCGGGCGACTCTACTAAATTAATACTGCTCGTAGTACTTAAGGCAATTTCCTTGGGAGTGTATGCGTATTTCGTTCATTTATTGCTCAAAAAAAACAAATCAGGTTTGAACAAAAAGACACAAATCTGGCAAAAGAACATTTATCTGATACATGTAGGGTACGTGATAATCTACATTGTTTATGGCGCTTATATTTCAGCAGGAATAAAAAGCGGCGCATTTTTTCATGCTCCCATTGTTTTAATGACCATCATGGTTTTATATGTTGGTTATGCCGCCAATGTTCAACCTGATGTTTTTAGTGGCCTCTACTCCTACACCAACCGGTTATTCCCCAAATACGTAAAATCTGGCCTAACCGATAGTTTGTCCCAAGAGCTAAAAACAAGCTTAAAAGATCTCTTTCAAAAAGAAAAATTATATCGCAATAACGATATTAACCTAGACATGGTAGCCGAAAAACTGGATACGACAAGACACAATACTTCCCAGCTCATAAACGAACATTTTAATATGAGCTTTCGAGAATTTGTAAATTCTTATCGAATCCAGGAAGCAAAAAAATTGTTGGAAGAAGAAAATGAGCTCAACATTATCGATGTTGCCTACGAGGTAGGCTACAACAACAAAGTATCTTTCAACAAGGCTTTTAAAAAAGATACTCAACTTACCCCCAGCGAATACCTCTATCGAGCAAAACAAGGGTAAACTCTTATCGGGAACACCGAAATACAGCCATTTTATAGGTAACTAGTAGTCATCAATCAAAAAAACATCAATCATATGAAACGACTACTAAGACAAATCGTCTATAAGTACATTGGACAGGAAGATCGGGCTCCGAGTTCATTGAACAGTCATGAAAAGTACAAAAAATCCGGACTTACAGAAGAAGAAGCCCTTGCTATTAGAAAGAAAATCAAAAAAGCTTTTGAGATGGACAAGGTTTACAGGAACAATACCCTAGGACTCGATGAACTATCCGAGCACATTGAGGAAAACAGGTATAAAGTTTCCCAAGTGATCAACACCTACTTTGCAAAAAACTTTTATTCATTTTTAAATGAATATAGAATCAATGAAGCTAAGCATTTATTGGTAACAGATTCGAACTTAAGTGTAAAGTCGGTTATGTACGAAGTTGGATTTAACAGCAAAAACAGTTTCTACAATGCCTTCAAGAAAATTACTGGGTACTGTCCCAACGATTATCGGGCATTTGCAGGCACAAGTTTTGCACAGACCAAAATTCAAATAGCCTAACTACTTTAACTCCTCTAAATCGTTTGAAGCTATCAGTAAAAACCTCTTGGGTTCCAAGAGGTTTTTTTATTACTCATTATCAAATAGTTAAAACCCACAATTTAACTATGTTAAAAAAGGTACTTCCCCATGGGGGCTTCAATTTATAAGGTTCTTGCCGTTTAAAAAGTACCTGTTCCATAATCGATTTAGGTTGATTTGTTACGCAATTGTAAAGGTAGGGCGGTGAGAGGCCTTACTTCTAAAAAAACAAAATCCATTGAGTTTTGTTCACTTCCCAGAAGTATTATTTGAATTAGCTATCAATCCCCTTACGCCGTCCGCCTTTCTCAGTTGCTCTAACTCATTTCAAATTACTAACAAAAGTTTATTCGTATGAAAGTAAAGAAACTGTTTGGAGCACTAGTGGCAATGTGTCTATCGATAGTATTTGCCCATGCCCAAGAAAAAACGGTCACCGGAACGGTCACCGACCAAGATGGAGTACCCTTGCCCGGCGTAAACATCGTTGTTAAGGGGACTGTACGTGGAACACAATCCGATTTCGATGGCAACTACACCCTACAAGCCAGTTCAGGGGATGTGCTCGTGTTTTCGTATTTGGGCCAAAGAACACTGGAAAGAAACGTTGGCGACGCAAGTACGATCAATGTACAAATGCAGGAAGATGCCTCTCAACTCGAAGAAGTGGTGGTAACAGCACAAGGAATTGTGCGGGAAAAGCGATCGCTGGGCTATTCTGTGACCACGGTTGAATCCGACAAGGTCGAATCCAGGCCCGAAGCCGATGTGGCCCGGGTATTGAACGGTAAGGTAGCGGGGGTAAACATTACTTCCAACAACGGAATGTCCGGTTCGGGAACCAACATTATCATCCGGGGTTATTCCTCGGCAACACAATCCAACCAGCCCCTATTTATAGTAGATGGTATTCCTTTTGATTCTGGAACCAACACCCAATCCAACTTTTTGGACGGAAATACTGAGTCAAGCCGCTTTTTGGATCTTGACCCGAACAATATTGAAAGCGTAAGTGTGCTAAAAGGATTAAGTGCAACGGTCTTGTACGGTAACCGTGGTAGAAATGGTGTTATCCTGATTACCACCAAAGGCGCAGCCACTGGAGATGCCCCGACCAAAACCGAAGTTTCTGTCACACAGTCCGTATTCATGTCAAAAGCTGTACTTCCAAAATTTCAGGACAATTATGGCGGTGGTTTTCACCAAGGTTTTGGTTACTTCTTTAGTAACTGGGGGCCTCGTTTCGATAGAACCGACGATGATGGTATTGCAACAGCCGGACAATACATTGGTACGGGACCCAATGGTGTTGCCATTCTACAGCACCCTTTTAATTATATAGCAGACCCATCGCTGATTGCCGGTTATGAAGACCTTTTGGATGATCAATATTTGTACAAACCCTATAACGGTGTCGAAGATTTTTTTAGAACCGGATATGTGTACAGTACCTCCGTAAATATTCGTGGAGGTTCGGAAAAAGTGAACTTCAATGCTAACTATGGACGTACGGAAGACATCGGGGTAACACCAGGAAACCGGTTACTGCGAAACAATTTCAGTTTGGGTGGCAACGCCGCTTTGTCCAACAATTTTACTGTTTCCGGAGTGTTCAATTTTGCAAGAACAGGGTATAAATCCCCACCGAATGCAGTAAGTACAGGTAGTGGCGCCGCTTTTGATGGTTCCGCCATATTTGGCGACGTACTTTACACTCCACGAAGTGTGGATCTTACCAATATCCCGTACCAGGCCATCGATGGAAGAAGTTTGTACTACAGATCAGGTAACGATATCCAAAACCCGTATTGGACCGTGGCAAATTCCAAGACTTCTCAAGAAACAGACCGTTTTACAGGAAATCTTACCATGAGTTACGCAATCAATGATTGGATGAACCTCACCTACCGAGTAGGACTGGACACTTATACAGAGCTAAATTCCTATGGACAAAACAGAGGTGGTATAGATGGGCCAACATTGGGTATTTTAAGAACAACTTCGGTTAGAAACTCCATTTGGAACCACGACCTGATACTAAGTGCAGAGAAAAGATTTTCAGAAGACCTTAACCTGACAGCAACATTGGGTGCGAACAGCAGAAGGGATACCTTTGCGCAAGACGGGATAGAAAGTCAAGGGCAGTTGGTATTTGGAGTATTGGAACACTATAACTTCACAACACCATCTTCCGTAAACTCCTTCTCAGGAATTGATTTGAATCAAAACTTCGAAGAAAATTTAGTAGGCATCTATTTGGATGCCACCCTATCCTATAAAGATTGGATGTACCTCAACGTTGTTGGAAGAAATGACTGGTCGTCAACATTGGAAAGAGAAAACAATTCCCTATTCTACCCTGGAGCCAGTATATCTTTTATTCCGACCACGGCGTTCCCGGCACTACAAGGAAATGTACTTAACTATGCCAAACTTAGGGTAGGTTATGGTTCATCTGCAGGTTTCCCTACTCCATTTAACACAAGAGATGTACTCTCGTTGGGCGCTAGGACCTTTGTGGACTTTAATGGCAATGTGGTTTCCGGAAATACCGTTTCCGATATTTTGGGCAACCGGAATTTGTCTCCGGAAAGAGTACAAGAGCTGGAAATTGGTCTTGACACCCAATTGTTCAACAGGCTCAACCTTAATCTGAGTTTATACCAAAAAGCCACAACGGACCTTATAACCAATCGTACTTTGGACAGCTCAACAGGTTTCCGCTCCACTTTTGTAAACATTGGTGAAGTAGAGACCAAAGGTATCGAAGCCGATTACGACCTCGACATTCTTAGGGAAAGTGAAGCCGGTATAGGCATCAATCTTGCTGGTAACTTTACAGCAAGCGAAACCATTGTTACCGACTTGGCAGAAGGCACCAACAATATTCTGTTAACCTTTGCCGTGGCAGGTGAAGCGGCAAACTACGCCGTAGAGGGCAGGCCTTATGGCGTATTGCTCGGTAGCACCATACAAAGGGATGATAATGGCAACAAAGTAGTAGGACCTAACGGACGGTACTTAGTAGATAACAATATCACTGAAATCGGTGACCCAAACCCAGATTGGACCACAGCACTGATCCCTACCATCACCTACAAAAACTTTACGCTCTCCGCTAACCTTCAATACCGCCATGGCGGCGATATATATTCGGTTACCACTGCCGGACTTATTGGCCGTGGGGTTGTTGATGCGGATGATCCTATCCATAGAGAAACCAATTATGTACTGCCCGGTGTGTTTGCAGATGGCACTCCAAACAATGTAGCCATCTCCTCTACCGAGTTTGGGTTCAATACTTTCTTTGGAGGGAGCATCAACGAGGTGAATATTTTTGACGGAACTACCATCAGAATTCAAGAAGCATCCTTGGGCTATAGTATTCCAAAGAAAATGCTGGACAAAACACCGTTCGGCAGCCTATCGTTGACACTTTCAGGAACCAATTTATGGTACAAGGCGGTCAACTTCCCAGACGATGTACGCTACGACACCAACTCTTCCAGTACGGGTGTTGGTAACGGGCAAGGTATCGATTTCTTTACCGGACCATCCACAAGAAGATATGGCCTTACCGTAAGAGCATCATTTTAAAAGCAGCTAACTAGAATCAAAAAATATATTATGAAAAAAATATCAAATATACTAAGTCTCGTAATCGCTGCGCTGACCATAATGTTGGGCTGTGAGACCACATCTTTAGATGTTGTGGAGAGTCCAAATGCATTAAACCCCTCGCAGGCGAGTGTTGATTTCTTTTTGAATCAAATACAACTTATGACCGCACAGATCCACTCTGGTGAAGAAGGACGTGCAGAAAATGGACTAAGCCAGTTCGGTATGGAACCCGTTCGTATGCAACATGGATTTGGGCCTACCTATCGTGAGAATTATGACCCATCGGATTTTGACAGGGTTTGGGACAATGTGTATGCCAGAGCATTGATAGACATACGCACCATGAATCCCTTGGCCGAAGAAGCCGGGCAATTTACACATATTGCCATTGGCCAGATATTGGAAGCCTATATTATGATGTCGATGGTGGACTTCTTTGGCGACGTTCCCTATTCAGAAGCTGTTTCGGGCGGGGAAGGTATCCTTAACCCATTAGTGGACTCAGGTGCATCTGTTTATCAGGCAGCGGACCAACTCTTGTTAGATGCCATTGCAAACCTCGGTAAAGATGAAACCTCGTTGCCATTGAACGATCTTTTCTATGACGGGAACGAAGGTCAGTGGAGAAAGGTGGCCAATACCATGCGCTTAAAACTATATCTGCAAACTCGCTTGGCCAGCGCAGAAGGATTTGGCGCTTCGGTTTCCACCTCGCGCATCAACGAATTGATCAGTAGCAATCAATTGATTTTGGATCCTTCGGATGACTTTTACTTCCAATGGGGCACCAATAACGCTTCGCCAGATAGTAGGCATCCATATTTCGATGCAAATTATGATGGTGCAGGACCTAGTTCGGATTTTTATACCTCCAATTACTATATGAACCTAATGGCAAATCAGTACAGTGAGCCCGATCCTCGGATTCGGTATTACTTTTACCGCCAACAAGAGGATTTTTCTGGGGCTGATGTTGTGACCAAAGAGTGTGTTACCGAAATTTCCTTGCCATCATGGTGGGATCCATCAGAACCGTATTGTTTGGTTCCATCCACCAATGGACTGAGCGGATACTGGGGCAGAAACCATCTGGACGACGACGGTATTCCACCAGATGATGCTTTTAGAACATTGCATGGCACTTATCCCGTAGGCGGTCCTTTTGACGACAACACTTTCAGAAATGTATCAGGTTCGGCCGCCATTAACGAAGGTCTGGTCGGAGCGGGCATCTCCCCCATACTAATGTCTTCCTATACCTATTTTATGCTATCGGAAGCTGCTTTGACATTAAGCACCACTGGGAATGCCAGAGACTATCTTGAAACAGGGATAAGACAATCCATCGGAACCGTGGCAAATTTTGGAGCTTCATTGGCCACCGGAACAGGTTACGAAGCGACCACTACGGCCATCGACAACCATGTTGCCGAAATATTGACTAGTTATGATGCCGCAGATGATACCGGCAAGCTGCGCATAATTGTAGAGCAATACTTTATTGCACTTTGGTGCAACGGTATTGAAGCCTACAACACGTACAGAAGGACAGGGCAGCCCGATAACCTAACTCCGGCGTTCACCACTTCGAATCCAGGACCGTTCCTAAGATCTATGTGGTATTCACAGACCGCGGCGGACAGCAACACCAATATTACGCAGAAGAGCGCTCCGAGCACACCAGTGTTCTGGGATACTAACCCTGACGGTTTCGTTGATTGATTCATAACAAAAAAACAATACAGATGAAAAGTAATTTTAAATATATAATTGGGTTGGTTCTCCTAAGTATTGGAATTGTGGCCTGTGAGGACAACGACAAAAACCCGTTCAACGTTTTTGAACTAGAAGATTCGGCCTCGCCCTATGTGCGGATTGTTTTGGATGAGACCATTGTGGCCAAAGGCGACCTTGCCTCCTCCTCATTAACCGGAACCGTAGATGACCCAAGCGACAATGTGGCCTCTTGGGAACTAAGCGTAACCTTGGAATCGGGCGGCGTTGCCACCGATACTGTCCAACTAATAACAATAACAGAGTTTCCAAGCAATATTTCCATTCCTTATCCAGATATCGCAAGTGCTTTAGGGATAACGGTAGATGATATTTCGGGAGGTGATTTTATCCGTTTTTTGGGTAAATCCACAGGAACTGATGGCACTGTGACCACAGTGGACAACTATAGTGCAACGATTACCGGTCAGCCAGAGCAGTTGCAGGCCTTTAACTTTATCGTTTTGGTAAAATGCTCACCTATCTCCGGAACAACTATACCAGGAACTTGGGTGATCGAAATGCAAGATCTCTTTGGCGATGGTTGGGATGGTGCATTCGTAACATTTGAAATTGATGGTGTAGCGACCAACTATACCTTTACCGCAGGCGATGCCGCGACCTTTAATGTTGATGTACCTGATGGAACCAGCTCATTGGTAATATCCTATACCAGTGGCGCATTTGAAGAAGAACATGTTTACACGATCGAAACACCGAGTGGCGAAGTCCTTGGACCTTTTGGGCCCAATCCTCTGCCTTGTATCAATTGATTTTTACATATTGTTCAATAAAAAAGTCCCGCTCAATTATTGAGCGGGACTTTTGCTTTTACCAAAAAAAGTTCTAATAAATCGGGACGGGTACTTGTAGTTGAGGATTACCCCAAAAAATAGGAAACTTGTGTAGTTTAGATCAAGTAACAAGTAATCTTCAGAACAGCCTTGAACCCAAAATATCTTTTCAAAAGTATTTGTTTCATTTTTTGAATGTATTTGAATTAGTCCAATCATCAAGGCTGTTTTTTTATTCTTCCTCAAGATAATCTACCACATAATTGTGTGAATATGCTTGCTTTAAGTTAGAGCAATACCACTTACCTTTGCCGACTAATCAAATTAATTTGGACAATTCTTCTCAACCTACAAATAAGAAAGCACTTTTATCCCTTGCTATTGGAGGTTTTGGCATAGGACTTACGGAATTTGTAATCATGGGAATTTTACCCAATATTGCCGAGTCCTTGGAAATATCCATCCCCAGAGCTGGGCATTTTATTGCTATTTATGCCTTGGGAGTGGTTATCGGC
>JAAEZN010000145.1 GCA_018222835.1 Algicola sp.
TTTATTGGGAGTTGCCTTGAGCAATATGGTAATCATTCCCGAATATCGTACCGCATACATAACATTGACCCAAGACGAATTGGACCAATATAATTTTAAAAAAGGTGACACCGAGGGCTTTGTAAATTATGGATTAACTTTGGACGGCATTATTTTCGCTGCCATTTTTATTGAAAATCGAGAAGAAGGCATTATAAAGATTTCATTCCGCTCCGTAGGAGAATTTTCCGTGAACGAGTTTGCAAGAGAATATTTTAATGGGGGCGGACACAACAATGCCGCAGGAGGAAGAAGCGAAACCAGCATGGAGGATACCATATCCAAATTCAATGATATTTTGAAAACCTATAAAGACAAACTGAACCCATGAGATTTTTCCTAGCTGTACTTATAGTTGCCATCTTTGTGGGTTGCCAAGGCCCAGAACCAAGAAGACCGGTCGAGGTTAAATCGGGAAGCTTTTTTAAGGAATCCATTGAGCGAACAAAAAAATTGTTGGCCGAAGAGGAAAAGGCCATTCAGGAAATTATTTCGCAAGACACCGCCCACGAGTACATATCCAGTCCAAACGGATTTTGGTATTATTACGAGACCAAGAACGATACGGCAACTTATTCACCACGAACGGGCGACCAAATTCTATTCTCCTATAATTTGATGGGCTTGGAAGGCGATACCATTTATTCAGCTAAAGATATTGGTCCAACTTCCCATGTTATTGACAAACAGCAATTGTTTCCCGGGCTTCAAAACGCGGTAAAACTTTTAAAAATAAACGAAAAGATTACATTTTTGTTCCCATCGCCATTGGCATTTGGCTATCAGGGGGACAACAAGGCCATCGGCCCAAAAACACCTCTTAAATCTTCCGTAGAATTACACACGATCATAATAGATAACGACAGTTTAAATTAAATTCATAAAAAATGAAGAAATTATTTTATATCATACCCCTATTTCTCCTAGTGATCATAGGTTGCAAATCGAGCAAATATGCCGATTTGGGCGATGGTATCTTTGCCGATATCCAAACAACCAAAGGGGACATCATCATTCAATTGGAGTTTGAAAAGACCCCGGTAACCGTGGCCAACTTTGTATCCCTTGCCGAAGGAAAAAACCCATTTGTAAACGATGAGTACAAGGATAAAAAATTCTATGATGGAATTGTTTTTCACAGGGTAATCAAAGATTTTATGATTCAAGGAGGAGATCCCACAGGTAGTGGAAGTGGCAATATTGGATACACCTTTAAAGATGAGTTCAACGATTCCTTGCGCCACTCCAAAAAAGGAATCCTATCCATGGCCAATCGAGGACCAAAAACCAACAGCAGTCAGTTTTTTATAACCCATAAAGAAACACCTTGGTTGGATAACAAGCATACCGTTTTTGGCGAAGTGGTAAAAGGAATGGATGTAGTGGACAGCATTGCCAATGTAAAAACAGGTGCTGGCGACAGACCAGCTACAGATGTTGTTATGAACCACGTGGAAATTGTTAGAAATGGTAAAGAAGCTAGACAGTTCGACGCTATTCAGGTTATGACCGATTATTTTAAAGAAGCCAAAGAAAGTGAGGCTGCATTTATAAAGATGAAAGAAGATTTGGCCCTTCAGTTTGCGGAGCAATTTGAAGAAGCCGAAGAAACTTCCAGCGGACTACGCATTTTAACTTTGGTAGAAGGAGATGGAGAACAACCAAAAATTGGTCAAAAAGCATTGGTCAACTATGCTGGATGGTTGTTCAATGGAGATTTGTTCGATACCAATATTGAAAAGATAGCACTGGAATTCAACCAGTTGAACCCAGGAAGAAGAGACCAGGGAGGTTATCAGCCATTTCCAATGAGCTATAGCCCAGATGCGCAGCTGGCTGCTGGTTTCCGCGAAGGGTTACTGACCATGAAGGTAGGTGACAAACTTCGCTTGTTTATTCCTCCACATTTAGGATATGGCGACAACGACTACGGCCCTATTCCAGGTGGTTCCACTTTGGTATTCGACATTGAGGTGGTTGGCACAGAATAATCAATCTTACTCATATTGATCAAAAAGCCGTACTTTTCCGTGCGGCTTTTTTTTGCCCTTATTATTGCTTCATTTTTAGATGAGACAAAAAACCAAGACTATAATTGCCATTGCCCTTCCGATTCAAATTCTGTTGGTAAAATGGCTAAGTAATTACCCTTCCGTTATCGAAGAGTATTATAGCAATGGTATTTATCCATATATCTCTATTTTGCTCAGGGCAATACTCGGTTGGATACCTTTCTCCTTTGGAGATGTGCTGTACACCGTCTTCGCAATCATGGTAATCAGGTACATTTACAAACATTGGAAACGCATTAAACAGAAACCTCTATTGTTTTTAAAAAACATCGTAACAGTGCTTTCCATAGTTTATTTTGCCTTTCATTTTTTATGGGGAATGAACTACCATCGCCAACCTATTGATCAAAAACTTGGGATAGAACGTGAATATACCGTAGAAGAATTGGTGGACTTAACCAAGTTTATTGCAAAGAGAGCAAATCAATATCAGCTAGAACTTACAGGGGATACGATTTCTCCAGTACACATACCTTACTCCAAAAAGCAGATTTTTTCCAAAACCGAAGAAGCCTATATCAATTTTGCTAGACTCTATCCCGATTTTGAACATCAACACCTTAGCTTAAAATCTTCCATTTACAGTATTCCGCTCACTTATATGGGCTACGGTGGTTATCTAAATCCTTTTACCAACGAGGCTCAAGTAAACGGAGCTACCCCAAAATTTAGGTTGCCCACGATAAGTTGTCACGAAGTTGGTCACCAATTGGGATATTCTGCCGAGGACGCTACCAATTTTATTGGGTATTTGGTCACATCCCACAGTAACGACCCTTATTTTAAGTATTCAGCATACAATCATGCTTTGGGTTACTGCTTATCCGATCTATATTACAAGGACGAAGAAAAATACAAAGAAGTTGTGGAGAGCATTAATCTTGGGGTCAAGGAAAATTTTAATGAATTACGTGATTTTTGGGAAAAATATGAAAATCCCTTAGAGCCCCTCTTCAAGTCCGTGTTCAACACTTTTTTAAAGGTGAACAACCAAAAGGACGGTATAAAAAGTTACAACTCGGTCGTAGGACTTATGGTTAATTACCAAAAACAACATTCTCCACAAGATTGAAACTTGTAGAGTCCTTCTACAAAGGTTATCTTTAATCCAACTAATTCAATTTTAACCCTATGAAACTTAAAATTTTAGCCCTGTTTCTCTTCATGGGCGGTGTTTCTTTGTTTGCACAGGATTACTTTCCAATTAACGACGGTGTAAAGGCAAAGAAAAACAACAATTACATGGCATTTACCAATGCCAAAATTTATGTAACACCCACTCAAGTCATTAACAATGGCACATTGCTTATCCAAAACGGCAAAGTGGTACAGGTGGGTAAATCCGTAAACATTCCCAAAAATGCAGTTGTTGAAGACTTGAGCGGAAAATCCATCTATCCATCATTTATCGATGTATTTTCCGGGTTTGGTGTAAAGCTTCCAGAAAAAGCCAATGGTGGAGGTAGGTCTGCTCAATATGGGCCATCCAGAGAAGGTTTTTACTGGAACGATCATGTTATGCCAGAGAACGATGCCATCAACAACTTTAAGTACGATGCAAAACAAGCCAAAGAGCTTAGAGAAGCAGGCTTTGGAACCATCAATACCC
>JAAEZN010000042.1 GCA_018222835.1 Algicola sp.
TTTCCCTACAAGTTACCAAAAAATGACCCGTCTTACATCTGCACTTCAGTTTTTTGATATTCAGAGCACTACACCAAAAATATGGCCTCTTTGAATGTTTTAGCGTAACATGGGTTACACAACCGCTATTTTTTTTGAAGTATTTTTAAGTTTGAATCAGTTTTGACCTTTGCTAACGACTAAATGTATATATGTTGGAATATTTTGATGCTTTGATAAATGGTTTTTTGGGAACAGTTCGTTGGACATGGAAGTCCATCCTTTTTGAGGTTCCTTGGTACAACAATTATTTTTGGGGGCTTATCTTGATTTCTTTATTGGTATGGGCCTTGGAAATTCTATTCCCATGGCGCAAGGAGCAATCCATTTTTAGAAAGGACTTTTGGTTGGATGCATTCTACATGTTTTTCAACTTTTTCATTTTTGCCATAATGATCAGTGGAGTTTATAAACTTCTAGGCGTGTTTTTTAAAGACATAGGGATTACCAGCACAACTTTGACCATTATCGATATTGCACATTGGCCCCAATGGGTACAACTGCTCGTGTTTTTCGTGGTATTGGATTTTGTTCAATGGTTCACCCATGTACTTTTGCACAAATACCCCGTGCTTTGGCAGTTCCATAAAGTGCACCACAGTGTAAAAGAAATGGGATTTGCTGCCCACTTAAGGTATCATTGGATGGAAAACATCCTTTATAAGCCTTTAAAAACTATCGGAGTAATGGTATTAGGCGGGTTTGAACCCGAACAAGCCTATATTGTGCACTTTGCGGCGATAGCCATAGGCCATTTTAACCATTCCAACATAAAGCTCACCTATGGGCCGTTAAAATATATACTGAACAATCCGGTAATGCACCTGTACCACCATGCATATAAGATACCCGAAGGTTCGTACGGTGTAAATTTTGGCATTAGCCTAAGTATTTGGGACTATATTTTCAAGACCAATTATATTCCTGAAAGTAGTGGCAAAATAGAACTAGGCTTTCCTGGCGACGAAAATATTCCAAAAGGATTTTGGGGACAACTTGTTTACGGATTCAAAAAAGAAAAATAGGAATCAGAGCATCAACTAGGTAGCCCCATTTTTTTCAAGGCTTCTTTAACTAAGGAAGCATCATCGGCGCTCTGATGATCAAAGCTAACCGATGAGCTTTCCTTCTCCACAATCACATCTTTGATTTCTTTTATATCCGAAAGTTTATTGGAAATTGTTTTTACACAACCTCTACACTTAAGGTTTTGTACTTGAAATGTTGTTTTATGCTGTAATCACTTCGACCTAATAAGCCCAAGTCCGGTATCCCCCTCGAAGGTCGTACACCTTGTTGAACCCCATTTTTACAAGTTTTCTAGCTGCTTTTTGACTTCTATTTCCGGATTGGCAATACAGATATATAGGTTGATCTTTCTTCAATTTTAAAAAATCACTCTCAAAGCTCGACCCTTGAAAAAAATCTATGTTCTTGGCCCCTTTTATATGGCCCGACATAAATTCCCTTTTTGTTCTGACATCGACCAACTGAACTTTGCCTTTGGCAATTGCACTTTTATAGTCTTCTCTATCCAAAACAGCTATTGCATCTGGTAGGTTTTGTCCTTTGAACAAGAAACTAAATATTGACATAGTACTTTTATTTTGAGCCTCTAAAGTACCCCAAGTACTCTTGTTGGTCAGTAACGATAGTTACACAAACTAAAAAGACCTAAAATTATCTAGTTCCGAACCCAGTCATTATATCCACCCGAGTAATCATAAATTTTGGTGAAGCCTTCTTTTTTTAGAATTTTTGCAGCGTATCCGCTACGCCCGCCAACGGTACAATACAGGTAAACCGGTTGATCTTTGGCCAAGGTATTTATCTGTTCCAAAAACGCCTTTTGTTGGCTTAGGTCAAAATTTCGGGCACCATCAATATATCCATCATTGAATTCCCTGGGCGTTCTTACATCGATCAACTGCACATTCTTTCCAATGACATCGGCATGTATTGTGGCTTTATCTACCCGTTCAATAATTTTTTCGTTCTGGGAATGGCAGGATAGTGTCCCCAATAAGACCAGGGACAATACAAATTTGATTATCTGTTGCATGGGTTTTCTACTACCTATTTTAAAGTGGAAGGACAAACATAATCGGTAACTGGTGTTCCCTCTTTCTTAATCTGCGCAAACCCACCGGCTACATCTACCAAGTTGTGTATTCCTCTACTCTTTAAAATAGATGACGCGATCATACTCCTATAACCCCCTGCACAATGGATGTAAAACGTCTCACTTTCCGGAAACTCGGCCAAGTGGTCATTGATGTAGTCCAATGGTGTCAAGTTCGCATCCACAACATGTTCGGCATTGAACTCGCTTTCTTTCCGCACATCGAACACAGGTACTTTCTTTTCGACCATTTGTTTGAACTCTTCAGCATTTACGCTATCAACGGTATCGATTTCCTTTCCGGCCTCTTTCCATTCCTCAACACCTCCTTTAAGGTAGCCCAAGGTATTATCGAACCCTACTCTGGATAGGCGGGTAACGGTTTCTTCTTCCCTTCCTTCTGGAGTGATCAACAATATGGGTTGTTCCACATCGGCGATCAATGCACCTACCCATGGGGCAAAACTGCCGTCCAGACCAATAAAAATTGATCGTGGTACATGTGCTTTGGCGAAATCATCTTGATGGCGTACATCCAAAACTATGGCTCCAGTTTCATTGGCCGCAACTTCAAAAGCATCGGGATCAAGCGCTTGTGTACCTCGCTTTAGTACGGTATCGATATCCTCGTATCCTTCTTTGTTCATTTTTACGTTCAAAGGGAAGTATTGAGGTGGGGGCAATAGGCCATCGGTAACTTCTTCAATGAATTCGTCACGCGTCATGTCGGCTCTTAGGGCATAATTCATTTTTTTCTGATTGCCCAGCGTATCCACGGTTTCCTTCATCATGTTTTTTCCACAGGCCGAACCTGCTCCATGCGCCGGATACACGATTACATCGTCGGCCAATGGCATTATCTTATTGCGAAGACTATCAAACAGAGTTCCTGCCAATTCTTCCTGTGTCATGTGTGCTGCTTTTTGCGCCAGATCCGGACGACCTACGTCTCCAAGGAACAGTGTATCGCCACTAAATATCGCGTGGTCCTTTCCGTTTTCATCTATCAACAGAAAGGTGGAACTCTCCATCGTATGCCCAGGTGTATGTAGCACCTTAATGGTGATTTTCCCTAGTTTAAATTCCTGTCCATCCTCTGCAATTACCGCATCGAACGATGGATTTGCCGTAGGGCCATAAACTATATCTGCACCTGTTTGCTTGGAAAGTGTTACGTGCCCACTTACAAAATCGGCATGGAAATGTGTTTCAAAAATATACTTGATCTTTGCTCCATCCTCTACAGCTTTTTTAAGATATGGTTTTACTTCCCTTAAAGGGTCCACAATGGCCGCTTCTCCTTCACTCTCTATATAATATGCCCCTTGGGCCAAACATCCTGTGTAAATTTGTTCAATCTTCATGTGATAATGGTTTTTATCAAAAATAGTATTGTGTTCCCTAATTTTCTGTGACCAAAGTTACAAACGTTTGGTCTTATATTGTTGGGATACTTTTTTCTGTATGGTACTCAATGTCTCTGGATTACGGCAGCATTCCACCGCATCAAAGGTTTGTGCAAAGAGGTTTTCCTCTCCCAATACATCTATAATCCCACTAGTGTACAATATATCCCGTGTTGGGCCAATTGCTCCGGCTATTAAAAACTGGATACCCTTTTCCCGTTGTTCCCGAATGATTCGTTCCAGCATAACGGCCGCACTGCTATCGATATAATTTATTGGCTCGGCATTTAGGACAATGTATTTTAAGCTCGGGCCTTTTTTTGCAATTTGATGGTATAATTGTTTTTTGAAGTAATCCTTGTTCCCAAAATAAAGTTGAGCATCAAATCGTAGAATGAGCTTATCCTCGCACATCTCAACATCTTCCGAAAAACGATCTATGTTTTTAAAATAGTTGGTTCCTTTGATTCTTCCCAAAACCGCAATATGTGGGTTTGATATCCTATAGACCAACAGCAGCAAAGAAAGCAGAACACCCAAAAGAATACCTTCTATCAGCCCAATGGACATGGTCATTACAAAAGTGGCCAACAAAAGCACAAATTCATCTTTTCGGTTTTTCCACAATTGCAAGGGGTACTTCAAATCAATTAATCCAAAAACCGAAACAATTATAATGGCACCGAGTACAACCGTGGGCAGATTATAAAAAAGTGGGGTCAAAAACAACAATACTCCCGCTACCAACAAGGCGCTAAAGACGAGTGCCATTCCTGTGCGCGCTCCCGAGTGATCATTGATTGCTGTTCTGGAAAAACTTCCCGAAACGGAAAAGGACTGAAAAAACGACCCTAAAATATTGGACATTCCCAGAGCTCTTAGCTCTTGGTTGGGGTCCAGATCGTATTCAGGGTGTCTTTCTTCGACCGTTTTGGCAATGGAAATGGATTCCATAAAACCAAAAAGTGCAACGGTAAGGGCTATTGGCACAAACTGTCCTATTTTATCCCATTGAAAACTTGGCAATTGAAAATTTGGCAGTCCCTTTGGAATTTCGCCGACCACTTTGATCCCTTTTGATTCCAATCCCAATATAACCACGGACAAAATACCCAACACCACAACAAGTAAGGGAATCGGCAGCTTTTTATTGACTTTTTTTAAGCCGATGATCAGTAGAATTACCAAAACGCCCATACCCAAGGTAAGGAGCTGTACGTGTCCAAGATTGCCAAAAATGCTGCCCAGCAGAATATAAATTTTACCTGATTGTGGCAAATCCACACCGAGTATGTGCTTTAGTTGGCCCAAACCGATTAAAATTGCCGCTGCGGAAGTAAATCCACTAATTACCGGTTTGGATAAAAAGTTTACGAAAAGACCCATTTTTAAAATGCCCAGCAGCAATTGAAACAATCCAATAAGAAGGGTCAAAAAGATAACTGCTGCAATATAGTCTTCGGTATTCGCCAATTGCATAGCGCCTATTCCGGCTGCTACCAAAAGTGAATCCATTGCAACGGGCCCTACGGCCAATTGCCTTGATGTTCCCGTTAAGGCGTAAACCAATTGTGGTATCAATGCTGCGTACAACCCATATATAGGTGGCATCCCCGCAATCATGGCATAGGCCATTCCCTGCGGGATCAACATAATCCCTACGGTAATACCGGCAACTAAATCGCCATAGAGCAAAGAGCGATTGTAAGAGCCTATCCAGGTTAAAAAAGGAAAAATCCTTTTGAACATTCGATTGGTTTTATGCAAAAATAGGACGCCCTGATACAAATAACAGTAACAAAGGGCACATACTTAAAGATCTACAACAAGAATATGATTTCTGTGGAGCTCCAGCTTCTTCATCTTCTCCAGTTTTTTTAACAATCTGGAAACCACTACCCTTGAGGTGTGCAAATCATAAGCAATCTCTTGATGTGTGTTATTGATTCGGTTATCATTGGTCACCTCGACTTTCTTTTTCAGATAATCCATCAAACGTTGATCTAAATTTTTAAAAGCGATACTGTCCACGGTCAGCAACAACTCATTCAGACGGTTTTGGTAACTATCAAAAACATAGTTACGCCAGCCTTTATATTTTGCCATCCATTCTTCCATTTTTTGTACCGGCACCATTACAATTTTGGTATCGGTTTCGGTAATGGCCTTTATTTCGCTTTTGGTATGCCCCATGCAGCAGGTCATGGTTACCGAACAGGTTTCTCCCTGCTCCAAATAATACAAAAGCAGTTCATCGCCTTCTTCGTCTTCCCTTAGCACCTTTATGGCCCCGGACAACAGTAACGGCATACTTCTTATATACTGGCCGATATCCATAATGGTTTCACCGGCAGGGATTTCCATATACTTGCCCTCTTTAAGGATTTCGTCGATAAGGGGCGGTTCAAAATAGTTGCTAAATGTTCCTAAAAGTTCTTCTTCCATATGGCAAAAATACACTGCTCTAAGGTAACCAATTTACCAAAAACATAGATTATGGACCACAATCCAAAAAGAAAGACCCGCACTGAACATACGGGTCTTTTCGCAAGCATAAACTAATAAACTGAATCAAACGTACTTAAACTTATAATTTTAAGGACTTACCTTTAATCTCTTTGGCTATGGGCAGTCCCAATATTTTTAAAATAGTAGGTGCCAATTGATTGGCATACAATTGTTCTTTTTGGTCAACTTCGCCCAATGGCCCAACATCTTTTCCAAAAGCAATCATCCATACTTCTTCCGCTCCTTCGATATCACTTCCGTGACTTCTCCACGTATCCAAAGGTTGTGTTCCCCTTCCATGGTCGGTGGTAATTAAAAACACGGTTTGATCCTTGTAGAACTCATCTTGCTGGGTAAATTCCCAGATTTCTTTAATCAGACCGTCTGTGTTGTTTGCTGATTTAAGATATGCTTGGTAATCGCCATCATGGGCAAAATCATCGGTCTCTCCATAAGAAATATAAACGAGTTTTGGGTGTTCTTTTTTCATGTACTCCAAAGCATAATGGTGGGTAAAGGCATCTAAACGGACAGAGCCCCACGGGCTGGGAATCTGCTGTTGAAGTTGGTTCAAGAATATTTCTCTATCGTTCAAATTTTCCGTGGCCAATTCAAAACCAGCATTGACCGGAATTCCAGAGCGTTCCTCGTTGATAATGAACGGGAATACATCCCAGCTACCAAACGCGGCTACTTTTCCTTGACCAGTATTATTGTATCGCTCCAACACGGTAATATTGGGGTTCGGAATTTTTTCGTTGCTTTTTATGCGAGCATCATCTGCCGTTCCCGTTAATATTTCGTTATAGCCAGGGTAGGAAAACCACATGGAGTTGGTTAGATCGACCTTGCTTCCCAGTTCCCTGTTTCCATGGATTTGACCCATTTTCTCTACCTGATTCCAGAAAAACGGCATTAAAGCGACTCTTCTTTCTTTGGGCGTATCCTTCCAAAATAGGCTTTTCAACATATCGGGATTGTGTACATAGTCTTTATTGCCTATCAAAAGTGAATCGGCACCTGTGAAAAGTTCTTGCCAACGAAAACCATCGAGGGTAATCAACACAACTTTTGTTTCCCCTTCTTTTTGGGCATGTGAGCTACAAATTGCTGTGATAGCAATTATCAAAAATAAAATCTTATTTCTCATGTTTTTATGGTGTTTTAAAGGAAGCTGTTTCCGACCAATCGCTCCAATTCAGGTTTTGATCTCTATATCTGACTCTCCAATAATAGGTGGTGCCAGATTTTAATCTCTTAGTTTGCTCATCGGTTAGGTCGTCATCTTTTTGACGGTTTTCCTTGTAATACCAGTTTTCAAATTGTTTCCAGCTATCCAATGCCAATTTTTCAAAATCTTGGGCTTCGGAAACTTGCCAATGTGATGCTGCATGGAACGAACCATTATGTGAACTGGAAAACTCTCCGGCTTTCAGCTTGGTAAACTCTTGCTCCACAATTTGTCCGTTGTTAGGGGAAACCACTTTGGGTGCTTCAGGTTTTTTACTTAGCCTCCATATGGTTATGCTATCCCTTAGTTCATTTTCTCTTGGCTTTATATTGTTCCCTTGGCTAATACGCTTTATGGTAAACTTAGGGTCGTTTTTGTTGCCGTCCACCTCGACCATCACAAAACCATATTCGTCTTGGGTTACAGTAAATTCATCATAATCCCTACCTTCAAATTCGCCCCAATTGTCAATAGCGCCACCAGCGGATGCCACATTTATCCACAAGTGCTTATGGTCACGGGACTGCCCTCTGGAATACCCATGGGTATGTCCAAAGAAATGGATACTTGGCTTTCCTGTTTTTGTTGAAAACTCTTCGAGCATTTTCACCACTTTTCCTGTCGATTCTTCCTCTCCTGGAATCCACAACTCGGATTTATGCGGATGGTGAAGTTGCGCAAAAACAAAATCAATATCATCATTTTTTTCGGTATCCACCAATACTTTCTCCAACCATTCGTATTGTTCCCGTAAATCGCGATATCCTTCGTTGGAATTTAATCCGATGATTCGAGTATTGCCATAATCTTTGTACCACCAGTGTTCTGCATAGGCGGGAGTTCCATTTTCTGGAAGACTGAAGTATTTAAAGTAGAATACCGAATTTTTTTCATGATTTCCCAAAACGGGGTACACGGGAACCTCTGCAAAAAGTTTTTGTGCAGGGTCGAAGAAATGTTCTTTCCATTGGTAATATTTGCTCCCACTCTGAACCAGATCCCCAGGAATCATAACCATGGCCAGATTATTAGGTAATTTGCCCCCATGCTCTTTTTCTAGATATTGAAGCACTCCTTGATTCACGATCTCGGAAAATTTATTGGGATGCTGGCTATCGTATTGCATATCGCTCATGGCCACAATATTAAAGGACTCTTCGTCACTTGAAAACGGTGGCGTCTTAAATTGGAAAATATCCGATTTTTCCTTTCCTGTTTTTACACGATAATAATACTCTGTGAATCGCTTGAGGCCTTCCAATTTTACAGTGTGGACCCTTGAATCGGAAAAATTGATGTCCTCTGCTCTTCCGGTGGTTTCTTTACCGAGTTTTTCGGTGGTTCCCCACTCCACAATACTCTCCTCTCCGCTAGAGGTTTCCCACATGACCACTATGGAATTGGGTTCGGCATCTTGCAAATAAGGTTGCACAAGAATTTCGGGTTTGGTCTGGGCAGCGAGCTGCATCAATCCCAAACAAAAAACAATACATAAACAGTTGATCTTTTTCATTAGGCTATAGTGTTGGTTTTTAAAAAGGCACAGTTAAGTATTTCGAATGCGGTTTCCAGTTCTTCTCTGGAAATGGTCAAGGGGGGCGAAAGTTGCAGAACGTTTCCTTTGGAAACCTTGAAACTCAATCCTTGTTTTAGGCATTCGTACATTATTTCCTCGGCTTCTGCCGTTGCTTTTTTCTTTGTGGTTCTATCGACCACTAATTCGATTCCCCATAAAAGTCCTACGCCTCGAACGTCACCTATCAAGGAGTATTTACGGTACATTTTATAAAGATTTTTCCGCATAAACTCTTGATCTTCCTTCACTTTTTGAAGAATCTGTTCATCTTCGAGCACTTCCAATAGCGTTAATCCTGCCACAGAGCCCAATGGACTTTTTTCGTGAGTATAGTGCCCGAGCGAAATATCCCCGAACTTATTGTACTCCTCTCGAGTCACAATGGCCGCCTGTGGAAAAATCCCCCCGCCTAGACCTTTGCCCAAACATAGAATGTCCGGTTCAATGTCAAAAAGCTCATAGGCAAACATTTTGCCCGTGCGCCCAAAGGCAATCGGGATTTCATCTAAAATTAAAAGTACATTATGTTCAGTGCATAGCTCCCTTGCTCCTTTCCAGAATTTTTTTGATGGAATCTGCACATCGGTATTACGGATGGTTTCTGCCAAAAATGCCCCTATCTGATGGTCTTTTTCCAAAACATATTTCAAATATTCCAGGGCCCTATCCTCATCTCCTTCAAAAATACCACGATAGGTTATTGGCGGTGGAATACGCTCCACACCTGGCATTAATGGTCCCATATGTTCTTGAAAAACAGACTCGCCACCTACACTTATGGCATCTAAAGAAGCTCCATGGAACGAATCCCAGAATGAGACTACTTTGTGCTTTCCTGTTACGGCCCTTGCCAATTTTAGGGCAATTCCAATAGCAGAGCTTCCATTTGGCGTAAGCAAAATACGGTCAAGACCTTTGGGAGTATATGAGGTTAGCTTCTCGGCAAATCGAATAGCGGTACCATTGGCATACCTACGGGTGGAGAAGGTAAGGCTTTGTAATTGCTCAGTTAAACGAGACACCAATTTTGGGTGGGAAAACCCAATTTGGTGCACATTATTGCCATGAAAGTCCAAATATCTTTTGCCGGAAACACTTTCTATGTGCGATCCTTCACACGTTTGGAGCACATCCAGACAGGGTGTGGACATGGATTGATGCATAAAGTACTTGGCATCTTTTTCCAACAGCTGCCTAGTTTCTTCGCTCACTTCGTTTTGCAACCATTCGCTCCGAGCGGGAGTTAGGTTTATGTCGCCTTCCACAACAGATTCTAAGTTGTGCTTATCGCGTTCTCGGTTCATCATTTACCTATTTTTCTCTGTATAAATGATTTGCAGGTATAATCTGTTTTGGGGTGTTTGGGCCTTTATATTTCACATCTAAATGAAAGCCTCCGCCTCCATTAAAGTACTCCACACGCACCAAATGTTTCCCTTTGGCGAGTTGTAACGACCCGCTACGTTCCCTTACGCCGTGGTCTCCATCGTTATCAACTATTTCGGCGCCATTTACATAAAGTTTGCTGCCATCATCGCTATTGGTATAAAAAGTGTATTTCCCATCTTCTAGAATATCCAGATAGCTTTCAAAAACAACAGCAACCTGCTCTTGGGGCCTGTCTATGGACAAGGGCTGTTTGTGTGAAAATTCGGTTGCGTAACTTGCGAGCATCGATATTAAAGAAGAGAAGTCGGGCAGTTTTTCTATACCCTTTACCTGATAAATCTTAAATTGAACAGGGTCCTCCTTTGATTCTGGAACAACCCTAAAATTACCTTCGGTAACCGTGCTCACCAATTTGCCTTCTTGAAAAACCCCTGCATTAATAATACTGGTCTCCTTTACATAAAAAGTATCCAGATAGACTTGACTGTTCTCCAATGTGGGCACAATATTCCCAAGCGTGTATCTTATCTCGCCGGAATTGTTCGGGTTTTGCATAACCACTGCAACCGAGTCTGCTTTAAAAATCCCTCCTGCCGGCTCAAAATAGCCAGCATCCGGAAGAATTTTTGGTTGGGTTATTTGTGCTCTTCGCTTGTAGATAAGTTTTGGAGCTTTGTTCCCTATAAATGCACCTTTAACGGGACGACCGATCCATGCTTGTGGAGTTATCAACCCCATGGCATAGGCTACAGTGGGTGCATTGTCGTATTGATAAACGGTTTCTTTTATTTGATATCCTTTTTTGATGCCGGCTCCATACAAAATAAAGGGAATCTCCATTTCGGCCATACTTTCCCCTCCATGACCAAAGCCCAATCCGCCATGATCAGAGGATACAATGAACATGGTTTTTTCAAAAATACCGGCTTCTTTTGTGGCATCCACAATTTTAGCGATAAGGGCATCTGCTTTTTCCACGGACTTATAATAATCGGGAGTACCGTGACCTTGGGCATGGCCTGCGTGGTCCACATGGTCCAAGTGTACAAAAGTGAACTTTGGCGTATTTTTTTTGATGTACTCCACTGCTGCTTGTGCGGTTTTGTCCTCATGGTCTCCATCTATATCAAAATCAACATCCGATTTCTCGAACAGCCGTCCAAATCCATCCCAATCGTAAATAGCTCCTACATGGGCATCTGACTGTTGGTCTTTGAACAGTGTAAAAATTGTTGGAAAAGTACCGTTCTCGGTGGCAACCACTGGAGGCAGTTGATGGTCAAATTTTTCCCATCCGTTAGATGTTATACCGTGATGCTCTGTATCTGCGCCCATGATCATACTGGCCCAGTTGGGACTGGAACTGGATGGTAACACGGCTCTTGCGTTCATAGTTGCCGCTCCATTCTTGATCATTTCATCCATTCTTGGGGTTTCGGCCTTACGAATACCATCAGGGCTCATTCCATCCACTCCGATAACCACGACATGTTCAATTCCCTTGGGGGTTTTCTCCGTTTTGGAAGTACAAGAAAATAGAAGAAACGCAGATAGAATGGCAAATACAATTACTCTTGACATATTATTTATAATTAAATACAAAGGCTGCCCTTAAAAAGGGCAACCATTTGCATACATTTTATGATTCCAGAAACTTAGTACCTTGTTCCTGTTTCCCACCATCCTGGGGTGTTGATGTTGTCACCTTCACCACCTAAGGCCTGCACCGCGGCTTTATAATTTTCCCCGTTCAAGGTTTGTTCCGAGGAAGGGTAAAGGAATCTAACTGGATAGCGGCCTCCATTCAGGTCGTCTTGTCCGTTCTCCAAAGCTGGTATTCCAGTTCTTCGGTAGTTCATCCATCCTTGGTAATCCACATTCCAAAGGGCAATTGTTTTTTGGGTCAATAGTAATTCCAAAGAACCGTTATATTGAACTGTAGGCTGCACCAAATATGCTTCTATTTCATCGCTTGCTACTCCCCAGTAATCCAAACTTGCCCTGATTCCATTGTTGTAATAGTCTCCCGCGCTACCAGAAATAAATCCTCTTTCTGCTGCTTCGGCAAGAATAAACTGTACCTCTGAGTTTTTCATAATAAAGGCTTCGGCAGCTGTAGAAGAAAAGTAGAACAACTCTACATCCAATCGGCTTGGACTATATGCATCATCATAGGCACGTGCATTATCTTGGTTAAGACCAATCGGGATTCCTACCCATTCGCCCTCGCTATTACGATCAAACCAAATATCCAATCGGGGATCGTTGAATTCTTCAAAATAACCCAACAAGGTAGTGCAAAGACTCTTTTCATCGAACCCTCCAATACGACCCGTACTCTGTGGCCAAGAATCGGTATTGGATGTTCCACTATAAACCAAAATCGCATTGTCGCTATTGTCGTTGATGTAATTTCCTGCACTTACTATAGCCTGCATTTCGGAAGAGACATCTCTTTGCTTGGAAATTCGCAATAGGTAGCGCAAGCGCAATGCGTTTGCCAATTTTCTCCATTTGGAGGCATCTCCATTATAAATTACATCTCCGGTAGATCCTGTTATGGCCTGACCTTTGGCAAGTGCTGCATCTGCATCAGCCAAATCTTGAAGCACTCCGTTATATACCGTTTCTTGGTCATCGTAAACAGGGGTAAAAATACCTTCGGTTTTACCTGCCATTGCCTCGGTATATGGAACATGTCCATACAAATCGGTAAGGTTTGCAAAGGAAAGTGCCCTTAGGGTAAGTGCAATCCCTTCGTAAGTCGAGTTTTGGGTGTCTTCTGCCCTGGAAATTTCCAAAATATCATTGATTTCGGGCAAATAGCTATAGAAGAAATTCCACATGCCTTGATCTCCCCAATCGAACTGGCTAAACCCAGGGAAGTTGTTCTTGGCCATTAATTGGGTAATTGTATTCCCATCGCTATACCCCTCCTGTGTCAATGTCCTGGTAATTTCGGAGGTTACCGTAGAGGTAAGCAGGTTGGCGCTTACTTGTTCGGGTGCGTTGGGGTTGGAGTTGATTTCCTCAAAATTGTTGGTACACGAAACCAAAACGGTTCCTGCAAATAAGATGGATTTTATGAAGTTTGATGTTTTCATCATTCTTTATCTTAAATTCTTTTTTTAAAATTCTACGTTAAGGTTAAGTCCAAAACTTCTTGTACTTGGCAATGCCATATCTTCTACACCGGGAACAATGGTTCCTCCAGAAAAGGAGATGGTTTCTGGATCTACATGGTCGTTCTCCGTCCAAAGTGCCAGGTTACGTCCTACCAGTGAAACTGTGGCAGATTTTATCGGTGTGTTTGCCAACAGTTTGCCGGGCAATGTGTATCCAAGTTTTACTTCTCTTAGTTTTACATAGGTAGCATCGAACATTGAGCTTTCCTCGTTACTTCTGTTATACACGTGAGAGTAGTAGTTGGATGCAGCTACGTTTGTGGTGTTTGGCGTATAATTTCCGTTTCCATCGTCCACAACACCTTGCGCAACGATACCTGTTTCGCGACCGGGAACGGTAAAGTCCAACATACCAGTTGTTCCACCAATGGCAACTGTTCTTGAGTGATATACGCCTCCTTGTCTCCAATCGAACAAGAATCCGAAACGAAGATTTTTATACCTGAAACTATTTTGAAAACCAACCATAAAATCAGGGTTGTAGTTTCCTAGGTTCCTTAACTCGTTGCTTCTAATGGGCAATCCTGAATCACCATCGATAATCCATTGTCCGTAGTATTGGCTGTTCTTATCAGTAACCTTTTCAAAACCGGTTCCGTACAAATCGCCCATGCGCTCTCCGACCTCGGCCACTACTTGCAAATAGTTCGATTTAACCAAATATTGATCTAAACCTTCCGTCAGTTCTTTTACCTCTCCACGATTGGTGGTAAAGTTGATGTTGGTATCCCAGCTAAAATTATCCGTTTGTACCGGTGTAGCTGTCAATGTCACTTCCAAACCTTTGTTCTCTACTTCACCTGCGTTGATAATTCTAGAGCTATACCCGGAAGTGTTGGATACAGGCAATGATAGAATCTGGTTTTTTGTAGTGGACTTGTACGCTGCAACATCCAATCCTAAACGGTTACCTAGGAACCTTAAATCGGCACCTACTTCGAACGAGTTGGTCCGCTCTGGTTTTAGGTCGGCCAATTTTAGTTCGGACGGTGAATAAACCCGTGAATATCCGTTAAACGTATTTCCAAAGCCATACGTTGCGGCCAAATTGTAAGGATCGGTATCGTTACCTACACTTGCCCAACCTCCTCTAATTTTTGCAAAGCTGATCGCTTCCGGCATTTGGAACATATCCGAAAGAATAAAGCTTAAACCAACGGACGGGTAGAAATAGTTATTGTTACCATCGGGTAGTGTGGACGACCAGTCGTTACGTGCCGTTACATCCAAAAATGCATAATCTTTATAAGCCAAGTTGGAGAATGCATACAAACTGTTTACGGTAAACTTGCTATCGTAATCGCTCTGCGTTAAAGGTTCTGCGGCGTTTCCAAAATTATAGATCCCAGGAATTGACAAGGAATTGGCACTGATACGTTGGTATCTGTTTTTAGCAGAACGGTGGTTACCTCCCAACGATATCCCAAAATCAAAGTCTTGGTTCAACTCTGTGTTATAGGATAGTAAGAAATCGGTATTTTGCTCGTAGGCATAGATAAAGTCTTCTCTATATTGACCATTTGGAAAACGTTGTGTAGAGTAAGCTCTTTTTCGTCTATCCAACTCATTGGAGTAATCGAAACCTGTACGGACCATCAAACTTAAACCATTGGCAAGATCCATATCTGCCCTAAGATTGGTAATTACTCGATCCTTGTTGAAAGCGTTTGTATTTTCGAAAACCGTAAAGAACGGGTTGTCGTGATAGTTATAGTTGTAGTTGTACTGCTGAACATCTTCCAATCCTGGCTGCCAGTAATCCCTTAATCCGTTCATATTAATATGACGGCCGAACCAAATCCACAGATACATAATGTTCTCCGTTCCGTAGGAATTGTTCGGGCGGTTACGTGAATTTGAGTTGATGTAATTCATAGATCCAGTAACCTTTAACCAATCGGTAAGGTTGTACGATCCGTTTACTTGATATGATCTTCTTTTAAAATTGGAGTGTGGAATCACACTCTCACTCTGTAGGTCGGTAAATGAAACCCTAAAGTTTCCATCTTTATTGGCACCGGTCAAAGCCACATTATTGCTCATGGTAAAACCGGTTCTAAAAAAATCTTCGATATTATCGGGTTGGGGCGAAAAAGGTGTGGCAATAATTTCATCGGCAAAAGTACCATCGGGATTTCTTGGCCTAACATGTACATCGCCCGCACGCAATCCGCTAGTTGTTGGGCTATCGTGCTGCGGAATCAATTGTCCGTTCAAAGCAGGTCCCCAACTTTCGTCCACATGATCGTTTATGCCTCCGGTAAGGGAACGGTTCTGACCTCCATCGTTAAAAGCAAATTGACCTCCAGAACCTTGCCCATATCTGTTTTGGTACTTTGGGAGTGTCAATAGGTCTTCAAAAGTTGTGTTGTGCGTTATGGAAACACCTATTCCTTTTGTTCCTTGTCCGGATTTTGTTGTAATAAGTACAACACCATTAGCTCCCCTGGAACCATACAATGCTGTTGCGTTCGGACCTTTAAGTACAGTCATTGTCTCAACATCATCCGGGTTTATGTCCATGGCCCCGTTTCCGTAATCTACTTCCATGTTACCTTCGGAACCTCTATTGCTTACATTATTATTGATAGGAATACCATCAACAACAAATAAAGGAGAGTTGGCGTTTGGACTTGGATTTAATGAGCTTTCTCCACGAATTATGATTTGCGAGGTGGAACCGACCCCGGAATTACCTCCAGTTACTTGCACTCCTGCCATCTTACCCGACAGAGAGTTGACCACATTGGTTTCGCGGGCTTCTGCTATTTCTTCTCCAGAAACTTTTTGTACCGCATATGCCAATTTTTTGGATTCCCTTTTAATACCCAGCGCAGTAACCACCACTTCATCCAATTGCTGTGAGTCTGGCTGCAACGTTACGGTAATGGATGTTTTTCCTACAGTCTCAATATCTTTAGAGATATATCCTATATAGGAAACCTCCAATATTTCTCCGCCTTGTGGAAGTTCTATCTCAAAATTTCCATCAAAATCGGTGGCAACGCCATTGGCACTACCTTTTACAACAACCGATGCACCGGGCAAAGGCACATTGTTCTCGTCCACTACCTTTCCAGAAAAGGTGACTTGCGAATAGCCAATTATACTTACTGTAAATGCAAGTAAAAATGCTACGAATGATTTTTTCATTTGTTGAATATTTGTAAAATTTGGTTAATTATTTATCAACAAATATCCAACACCAGAATTAAGGCACGCATCCATCCAGATTAAAAAAATGATATGGAAAGGTTAAAAAAACACCTCAATGTTATATTAATATTATTTACAAATATTTAACTTTTAACAAAGGTTGAGGACATCTTGTTTTTTAAGAAATCCAATAATAGCAGCCTATTACAGATATTTTTCTTAATCTTGATCTTTCTAACAATATTATAAATACTAAAATTTTTTAGGCACATACATTATGGAAGATTATTTGGTGGGCATTGGAAAAAGAATCAAGCAAATTCGTAAGGACAATAAAAAAACCATAAACGATGTTGCCAATAGTGCCGGAGTTACTGCAGGGTTAATTTCCCGAATAGAAAATGGTCGTACAATTCCGTCGTTGCCCGTATTTTTAAAAATAGTCGAAGCTTTAGGTACCGAAATGACAGATTTCTTTGATGGTATCCCGAATCTAAATGGACAGAATTTTTTAGTGACACGAAAAGATGAACAAACCGTAATTGATAAAGAAGACGAAGCCATAGGCTTTTCTTACAACTATATCTTTAGCAAACAATTGAACTCGGTTGGTTTTGAAAGTGTGCTCTTGGAAGTACAACCCAACTCAAAAAGAGAAAAAGTGGTTACCGATGCTTTTGAGTTTAAATATATTTTAACCGGAGAGTGTTATTACGAAATAGGCGATCAAGAAGTTTTGTTAAAAGAAGGGGATTCCATTTTTTTTGATGGTAGAATCCCCCATGTACCTATTAACAAAGGGAGCGTTCCCTCTAAAATGTTGGTAGTTTATTTCTTTATTTGATCAAGTAAACAGGATCTCTGCCAAATCGGCCAACGAATCCAATATAATTGTTGGCTGGGCAGTTTCCAGCTGTTCGCGGTTCTGGGCCCCGGTCAGAACACCAACCGTCCAACCGCAATTTGCATTTTTACCCTCTTCAATATCGATAACCGAATCGCCTGCCTTTAGTACCTTTTGCGAATCGGCAATGCCAAACATATCCATGGCCTTATTGATCATTTCTGATGACGGCCTACCTTTTACCACATCATCGGCGGTGATCAAGGCATCCACCTGCTCACCGGGAATCCACCCCAATTTATTTAAAAGAGTTTCCGCAGTTTTACGATCGTAGCCTGTATTTAACACCACTTTTACCTCTTTGGACTTTAAGGTCTTGAACAGATCCTCTACTCCGTCATAAGTATCTACACTAAGATTGACATAGGCCTCTTCCAGCATTACTTTAAAATCCTTAAACACTGCATTGGGGTCTATGCTGCTGTTATTGCTCTCCATTAAAATATCTGAGATGGCCTTGAATTTTTCTTTTCCGGCACCAAATGTAAGAACGGTTTCCAAGGAAGCATCGACCCCATGTTTTTCCAATGCGGCCCTGACTGTTTTATATACCACATTATCTTCGTTCACCGTAGTTCCCGCCATATCAAAAACGGCTAGTTCTATTTTCTTCATAAATTGATTTTCTGCGTATTAAAAATTGTAGCTATATTTTTCTTGGAGAACCCGGCACTGCCTGTCATTCCCTTACCTCCGATTCCCGTAACAATATGAATATTGTCGTTTATGGTTTTTTGAAAAATATCGCTGTTTTTACATTGTGAATACATTCCGTACCATCTTTTTTGGATTTGATACGTTGGCAGGTCAATTATTTTTTTGGCCTCCTCTATCATAAAACCATCAATATCCATATCAAGATCATATCCCAAATCCTCTATTTTGCCCGCATCGGCATATTGATGGGAATCCCCAAGAATTACCGAACCATCCATTGCCTGTTTAAATAGAATATGCACGCCCCATTTTTTCTGAAGGCTATCCTTAGGTTCATTATCCTTTACTGTTGCAAAGGAAGGGCATTCGCTAAATGCTTCGTATCTCCTAATCGACCAGCCTGTAAGTATAGACCCCTTAAGGGCATAGTTTTTTTGTGGCTTGGTCTGCATCATCTGCAACTTGGAGACCTCTAGATCACTAGATGCAAAAGTTTCGGGATATAGGTTTTTAAAATCGGCCCCGTTGCAGATTATCACCTTTTTACCGTGCACCACTTCATTTTTGGTATTTCTGACCGTTACCCATTCCCCATCGGATTCGCAGGAAACCACCGGAAAATCAAACTTAATTTCCAGCCCTTTTAGCACCATCAAATATTTTTGAAGCCTATGGATCATGGTCTTAGGTTCCACCGTAACTTCTTGGGGAAAATACAATCCGGATAAAACATATTCTTTTCTTAGCCCCGGATATTTTTCCAAACATTCTTTCTTAGTGAGCATTCTGGATTCGTAATCATTACCACTATTTATGGCCCTAAGTTCCACCAGCAAACGCTCTTCTTCTTCGTTGGAAGCTAAGTAAACCGTTCCATTCTGGCGGATGCTAATATCAAATTGCGACTGGATATCCTTATAGATCCGAAGACTTTCACGGCCAATTTTTTGCCATTTGCCATTCATGCCAGATGGTACTACTTGTCCAAAGTTCTGCGTGGTCGCTCCTTTGGGGTACGCATCTTTTTCAACCAAACACACTTTTAGACCCAATTGCTGTGCATGGTAGGCATGAAAAGTCCCTAAAATACCGCCACCTACAATGACAGCATCAAATTTATTGTCCATAATCCAGTTGTTTATTTAGTTGCTCTGCTTTGCTTAGAGCGGTAAAATGAAAATACAATATCAACGTACTGCCTATTCCGATAAAGGCTACGGCATAGGTTCCGTATATAAAAAAGTTGAGCCAAGATAAATTGGCCTGTCCAAAATTTTTATAGAGCAATACAAGAACACTACCCACATAACCGAAGGCATCCGCTATATAAATAAGGAACCCTGAGTTTCCCTTTACTCGAAAGGAGGCAATAAAACGGTCGAAAAAAAGACAATTAAAGGGCACATAACAGATGTAAAGCCCAAAACCGGTGCAAACCATCCATATAAACGGATCCAACACCCCTATTTGGAACAATAAGGTCCCAACAGCCAACACCAAGGTACCAAGAATAAGCAGCGCATGGTAGGTAAGTAGAGCCTTAAAATTATTTTTTATATAAAAAATGGAGCCAATGATCAATAGGACTATAATGGCAATTATGATTTCCGATGTTGAAAAGACGGAAACATCGCCCTGATATCCGATGCTATCCCAGAGTTCTCGGGCAAAATTGTCCCTAAAATCCCTGAATGCCGTCAAAAAAGTATAGAACAATACAATAAGTACCAGTGGAAAAAAGAACTTTTTGACCAAGTCTCTTCGGTCCGCTGCAGTCATTGGGATACGTTCGGTCCTGCTGGCAATATCCTCAGGTGTTGGGGGCGGTATGCGCTGCAATAGGAAAGAACAAATCAAAAGAGGGATAAAAAACAATGCTCCTGTTACGGATGGCATCCAAAATTCGCTGATTCCCCATGAATTCATGGCAAAAAGTCCTACGGATTTTACCACGCCACTGGAAACAATAAAGCTTGCGGAAAGGACCACGCCCAAAATATCGGTAAATCTTCGTCCTTCTATATAAGAAAACACAATTCCCCAAATCATTCCCAAGGGCAGACCGTTCAGGAACATAAAAAGAATATTGTACGGTGCCGGTGTCCAAGCAAATAGCAAAAGTGAGATCTCTGCAATGCCAATAAGAGATATCAAGTAGAGTAGCCTTCGGTTTGGTTTAAGTTCGGATATCACCTTAATGCCAACAAACTTGGAAAGTGCATATCCCAGAACCTGGGCGATTACCAAGAGAATCTTGTAGTCCACTCCCCAAAAGGCCATATCATTAAAAGTGGCAACAGAAAATGGCTTTCTAAAGGCGTACATACAAAAGTAGGTGCCAAAAGCAGCAAGCGATGCATGCAGGACAAATACTAAACTTGGTCGCTTGATGACCGTACTTTTATCAATCAAAGTTTACTAATAATAAAATTAAGTTGCTAATTACTCAATTTTATATCATATAAAACTTACATTTCAGTTTAAATAATTGTTAGCTGTGGATTATGTTTTTATAGGAGTTTTCACCCTTCTATTTTTGAAATCCCTTAAATCTTAATCTAAAATGTTGTGTTTATTGATTCTATGTACATTTCGGAAAAATCCCGTTATATTAGCATTCATAGAATTTGACAACCGATTTTAATTTGGACCATCACAGGCTTCCACTAGCAGTTCCTGTGTGGTTCTGGATTGATCGTAACCAACTGAACAACCCGTTTTGGCTTAGGTCGAAACATCAAACTTTAACTTATGGCACTTATTTCCTTCTTGGGATTTACACTAATGGTAGGGTTAATATCTTGGTGGTCCGTTAGAAAAACAGATGAAACCTCATCGGACGGTTATTTTTTGGGCGGAAGAAGCCTTACTGCAGGAGTGATAGCGGGGTCATTATTATTGACCAACCTCTCCACAGAACAGATTGTAGGGCTAAACGGCAGCGCATATAAGGACGGTCTTTCGGTAATGGCATGGGAAACCTTGGCTGCATTGGCCATTGTGGTCACCGCCTTGTTTTTGCTTCCGCGTTATTTAAAAGGAGGGCTGACCACGGTTCCTCAATTTTTGGCCAAACGTTTTGATGTTACCACCAAAACAATTACTTCGGGGCTTTTCCTAACAGGTTATGTTGTTGTGCTTTTACCGGTAATTCTATATTCCGGTTCTGTTGCGATAAGTGGTATGTTCAATGTACCTGAACTTTTAGGGGTCTCCGATACCACCGCTTTGGTGATCTGTATTTGGGGCATTGGGATCATTGGTTCCATTTATGCTGTTTTTGGTGGTTTAAAAGCAGTGGCCGTGTCGGATAGCATCAATGCCGTGGGGCTCATTGTAGGAGGTATTCTTATTCCCGTTTTTGGTTTAATGGCCATTGGGGATGGAAGTGTTTTTGGTGGCTTACAAACTTTGATGGATGCCAATCCAGAGCGTTTTGATTCTACAGGAAACCCTGGGCAGGAAGTTCCTTTTTCTACCATTTTTACCGGAATGATGCTGGTTCAGCTTTTCTATTGGGGCACCAATCAACAGATAATCCAAAGAGGGTTGGGCGCCAAAAATCTTGCAGAGGGACAAAAAGGGCTTTTGTTGGCCGCATTTTTAAAAATTTTAGGGCCCATCATCCTAGTGCTGCCGGGAATGATCGCCTATTACTATTTTGAAGGAGGTCTTGCCAGTAGCGATCTTGCTTATCCGGAATTGGTCAGGGCCGTTCTTCCCAAACCTTTAATGGGTTTCTTTGCTGCCGTTCTTTTTGGGGCTATTTTGAGCTCTTTTAACAGTGTGCTCAACAGTTCGGTCACTTTGTTCGGAATAGACATCTATAAGCAGCATATAAATAAGAATGCCCCGGAAATAACCATTGTAAAATATGGAAAAGTATTTGGTGTCTGTTTGGCGCTTGCAGCCATGTTCATTGCTCCAATGATTGCCAATGCAGGAAGCTTGTTCAACTATTTACAGGAAATCAACGGTATTTACAGTATTCCCATTTTTACGATAATCGTTGTAGGATATCTTACTAAAAGAGTACCCGCTATTGCTGCCAAAATCGGCATACTTTCCGGGTCCGTCCTATACATTATCAGTCAATTTGTTGTGGGACCTCGAATGGTGGCGAATGCACTCGCCGAAGCAAAAGCCAATGGAATTACCGACCCTGTCGAACTTAATTTGGTGGAAGCCGGAGCCTATCCCCACTATTTGCATGTAATGGCAATATTATTTGTTTCCAATATCCTTATTATGTTGATTATCGGGAAATTTTACCCCAGAAAAGAGCCCTTCCAATTGGAGTACACAAAGCAAGTCTCCATTGAACCTTGGAAATATGTAAAACCGGCAAGTGTTTTTATCTGTTTTATCGTAATTGCGATATACATTTACTTTGCCAAATAACTCTCACCTAAAGATATCGGGAAAAAGCCCGGAAAGTGTTTCCGGGCTTTTTATTTTAAAATACTCTTTAAAAAATTGTCCTTATAAGCTCTGCCCAAGGGTATTTTGGCCGCATTTGATAGGAGTACCAGATTCCCTGAAATCCTATCAATCTTTTTTGTGTTGATGATATGGGATTTGTGGATTTGATAGAATTGATTGCCTCCCAAAACATCCAGCCAATGGCGAAGAGGTTCGTTGGAGAGTATCTTTTTGTCCACTAAATGGATCTCGGTATAATCAGAATCTGAGGTTATGGTATAAATATCATCTACCAGTACTTTAATGTGTTCATGGCTGGATTTTACATAAATCTCGGTCAAAGGCTCACTAACATTGTTGTATATCTGCGTATCCAACTTGATATTTACTTTGTTTACGGCCTGTAAAAAACGTTGAAACGAAAATGGCTTCAACAGATAATCCACTACATTTAGGTCGTAGCCCTCCAAAGCATATTCAGAAAACGCAGTGGTCAAAATAACTTGTGGAGGGTCTGGAATACTCTTTAAAAAATCCAATCCATTGATTTTTGGCAGGTGTATATCCAAAAACATGATGTCCACGGACTTCTTGTTCAAGAATTCCATGGCACTCAGCCCATCCGAAAACACATCAACAAGTTCCAGCTTGGGAACATCTTGAATATATTTTTTTAAGATTCGCTGTGCTGGTGGTTGATCTTCAACAATAATACACCTCATCCCCTTACACTTTTTCCAATTCCAGTTTTAAATACACCTTGTAATTGTTCTCTGCTTCCTCTATTTGTAAAATATGTTTTTTTGGATAAAGCAGTTCCAATCGTTTCCTTACATTTTTTAAACCGATGCCCTTGGCCACACTATCCAGACTAAAGCCAGAAACGTAATTGTTGGAGCATATAAATTCCAAGGTAGTATTTTTTAGTTTTACCGATATATCAATTTTAATATCCGAAGATTGGCCCGACTGGCTATGTTTAAAAGCATTTTCAATAAACACAATTAGGATTAGTGGCGCAATCTTGTATTCGCCTTCTATCTTTTCTACATCAAAGTGTACCTCTCCCCTGTCTTCTATCTGTAATTTGTACAGCCGGATAAAGTTACCCAGTTGCTCCAACTCTTTTTTAAGCGGAACCATCTGTTCTTTGGACTCGTACAACATATAACGGAGAACACCGCTCATTTCCAAAATAATCTCTGGGGTTTTTGGTGATTCCTGGAGCGCATAGGAATATAAATTGTTCAAGTTGTTGAACAAAAAATGCGGGTTTATCTGGTTCCGTAGAAATTGAAGCTCACTTTCCTGAATGGCATTTTCCAGCTCATCTATTTGTGCCTGTTTTTTTAGGGCATCCCATCCAAATTTGAAACCCGACAAAATACAGATTACCGGCAAAACGCTCAACAGGGAGATATATATTCCCGGGAAATTTCGTCCTCGTTCGGAATCTGGGAACATAATGGGCTCCAAAACCAATTCTTCTATCAAAATAACAGACACCACAACTATGGCAACTCCTAGAAAAAATTGCCAATATTTTTTCTTGTACAGAAATCGGGGCATTAAATAATAGGTAATGGACACCGTAGATATGCTATAAAATAGGAGAAATATAGCCCTATGCCAGACTATTCCCCCAGTGTTTCGGCTAAAGGAAAAAAACAATAGCACCAAAACGTGCAGTATAATTTGAAAAAGAAGTTCTTTTCTTGAAATCAAAATGCTCTTATTAGCTAAGGCAAAGCTATTGATAAAAGCAGTTTATTGGAAAAGTAGCTTTATAAACAACCATATTTACCCTGTAAACGACATTTTAACTGGAAAATCCACTTAATCAACTGGTTGATTGCACGTTAAACTTTTACATTTAGAAAAACAGAAGAGATGAAGAAGATTCTTTGCTTCTTTTATTACCATTTCTCCATCTTTTTAGATTAGATGGCCGCATCTTGAAAGATTTCTATTTCCAAATTTTTACACCTGGTCCCATGGTGTTTGAATGGACAAAAAATTCCATGCTAACTGTGCCAAACATACACTTATAAAGATATTGGATAAATCGTTGGATAAAAAACTTGTTCAAAAAACAAAAAACCCAGCAAGTATAATACCTACTGGGCTGTTTCTGCTCCCCCTCTTGGGCTCGAACCAAGGACCCTCTGATTAACAGCGTCGCCGAATGGGGTACAAGCAAAATTAAATTTGCTGTTATTTAATTGATTATCAATGTTTTAATAAATTTTGATTTCAAACGGAATCAATTGAAACCAAGCTTTTGCGTGCAAATTGCGTGCAAATTTTTTTATAACTTATGTTCATGAACACGAGTATAAAGCTAAGTTTGGACACCCGCAGAATGACCCAAAATGGATGTTTTCCCATCATTTTGAGGCTGACCCATTTTAGAAAAACCACTTCGATAAAAACAGGCCATTATGTGCCAGAAGAATACTGGGATCATCACAGGTGCAAAGTAAAGAGAAATTTTCCAGATGTTGATTCGGTTCACTTAATGAACACCCTTTTATTAAAAAAACAACTTAAGGCACAAGAAGTAATCAATAGACTGGCCGACAATGATCAATTGGATAGGCTAACAGCAAAAGACATTGCCGATAAAATTGTAAATAGAAAACGGTTAAACTCATTCTATGAGTTCGGTCTTCAAAAAGCAGAAGAGCTTATTAGGGAAAAACGGATAGGCACTGCAAGAAACTATTCCGGAATCATAGGAAGACTAAAAGTATTTACAAACAATAGGGATTTAAAATTCAATGAACTCAATCTTGAGTTCTTAAAACGGTTTGAAAGGCACCATTTATCAAAGCCAGGCAATACCATCAATGGAATTGCATCTTACATGAGAACGATAAAGGCCATCTACAATAAAGGAATCAAGGAGGGCATGGTGGATGAAACTCTATACCCTTTTAAATACTATACCATCAAAACCAAGCCGACTGAAAAAAGAGCCATTAAGATTGAAAGCATCAAGAAAATACTTGAAATGAAAACCAAGATTGGTTCCAATCATTTTCACTATCGCAACTATTTTATTCTTTCCTATCTGATGTTGGGCATGTCCTTTATTGACATGGCATTCCTGAAAAGGGATAATATCATCGATGGTCGTGTTAAATTCCAAAGACGTAAAACAGGTAAACGCTACGATATAATTATAACCGACCAGATTCAACCTATTATTCAATATTATCTGGACCATCCTAACCCTTCTGGTTTTTTATTGCCAATAATTTATCGGGATACTTTGGAATTACAGTACAAAGATGCCCAATGGGAGCTTAGACGTTACAACATTGGTCTGAAAGAAATCGCAAAAGAATGTAAGATTGAAGAGCGTTTGACTTCCTATGTTTCAAGGCATAGTTTCGCAACCCATGCCATGTTCAAAAAAGTTCCTTTGGAAGCCATATCCGCAATGATGGGCCATAACAAACTCAGTACCACCCAAATTTATCTAAAGTCCTTGCCTAGCAATGTACTTGACACTTATCAATTGGAACTTAATTCCATTTAAAGAGTGGCTATTATACCCTTTGGAATAAACCTTTTAATACTCTGAAATCCCAACACTTGGGGTTGAATTCAAGATGTGTCATTGTCATGACAAATCTTGCTTTTGCTCCCGAAGGTCGCAAAAGGGAACTGAAATAAAAGCGAACGGAACGAAGTGAAGTGCTGCAAGCCCCAAATCTTACACAAACTAATACTACTGAGCGAGGTAAAATCAATTAATCTTTGAAGAGTTCCTATAGAACCTTATTGAGAAGGATCCAACAGTTGGTCTATTGGAAGATAAGACTGTTCTAATTACTTTTTATTGTTGATCCTCTTTAACTGTTGGACATCTGCCAAATCCTTGGGCCTTCCCGCCTTAATCTTACTGGTGATCAGGTCATCAAGATTCAACACTTTCCATTTAAGTTGGGGTTGGTCATCCAATGAAGCTTCTTCGGCCTCTTCATAGGCTTGGTCAAAACTTTTATTCACTGAAAAATTGGTTATCAACTCTAGGTTGAGATCGGCAGGGGAGAATTTAATGGAAATGTTTTGGTGTCCGTCCTTTACCTCTTTTGGGAAATCCTCAATCTCGTATCCCATTTCATTGAATACTTTCACCAACCTTTTGAAATTGTCCTCATTTGGGTCTATCCAAAAATCAACATCGGCAGAGTGTCTTTGATGCCCGTGAAAATTGACGGCACCCCCACCTACCATGAGCATCCTAACCCCATGCTTATTGGTCATTTCCAAAAAAAGGTCAATATCCTCTTTCCATTGTCTCATTTACCTGTGGTGATCTGTATGATGAATTTATTCTCATCATGCTTGGCCTTTGTGGGAAATCGGTTGATGCGCTGCATCAAATCCAAGAAACGGTAAACACGCTCAATAGGGGTAAGCGCCAAGAAATCTCTTTCCTGTTCCATATTGGCCTCATCTTTGGTGCGAAATTGAACTTGCATGTGCCTATTTTTTACCGTTCTATGATATAAAGATATTACAAATTGACAAGAGCCGATGAAGGGTGGGAATAATTGCAGCTTAAAAACAATCTATTTGATCAGCTTTTCTAAATAGGCAACTTTGTCCTTTTCAGCTTGAAGTAGACGTTCGTAAAGTTTCTTGTTTTCTTCGTGAGCCTCCATTAGTTTATCCAAAGGATTGAACGTACAACCATAATTAACAGCAGAAGAATTATCTACATGGTAAGTATTACCAATGATATTCAAAATGGCTTCCTCCGAAAAATTTTCAATACCTTCTTTAGTAACCCCCAAAGCCTTGGCAATCTCTTCAAGTTTCACATCATCCACCTTCTCGCTGTTCTCAATGTTGGAAACGGCCTGTTGACTGATGCCCAGTTCTTCTGCAAGGGTTTCCTGTTTCATCCCTCGGAGTTCTCTGATCCTACTGATCTTTCTGCCTATATGGTTGTTCTTGGTCTTTGTCTGCATATCTCAAATATAGGGTGTTTCGTACAATAATCCGATTGTAAAATACAAAACAGGTTCAATAAAATACAAGTGCCCATGGTGGGGCACTTGGGAATGTGGCCTTAATATGGTCAGTGATTCTCGAACCCTTTAAAACACAATTTTATGAAATATGACACAAACATACCTGAAAACTTTGAAAAAGCGGAAGAGCTGTCCGAATTGCTCGACAGCATCCTGAACATCATTACCATCGACAGTGCTTTTTTGTCCAGAAAACAGAAGGAGGGTAATACCGAATACTATTTCCTTACCCTTTTTGTGGATGTCAACAATGATCCTCTCCCTAATGAGATCCGTTCCTTAGTAAACAAAAAAGGAAAGAAGCACCCTGATTTCAGAATAAGGGTCTACACGGAAAGCCAATCCGAGATAGGCCTTGAAAGGGGTTCGCTCTATTTCTTGGAACACTGCTGTCTGGGGGAAACTGTTTTTGCTCGCTTACACGGAGGAAACATTATGGATTACCCCACAATGGCATATGAGACTCTTGTCAAGAGGGCCATTCGATATCATAAATCGGAATTGGCAAAAGTAAATGCCTTTACCAATACTGCCGACATCCTGATTAAGGAAGGGGATTATGCCATTGCCACCTTCAACATGCACCAGGCCTTTGAGCTTTCGTTCCGGTTCATTGAACAGATGTGCATAGGAAGGAGCATGGTAACACACAGTATCATCAG
>JAAEZN010000146.1 GCA_018222835.1 Algicola sp.
AAAACATCCTTTTAACTTGGTCTCTGTTGCTTTTATCATTTCTCTTTCTCCAAAATACCCAATAATCTTTCTCCGTAGCCACTTTTCATCAATGGTTCGGCCAAAACCTTAAACTGATCTCTACCTATAAAACCCATCTCATATGCGGCTACCTCGATAGAGCCCACCACCAACCCTTGGCGTTCCTCGATAACTTCTATAAATTGAGACGCCTGCATTAGGGCCTGAAAGGTCCCTGTATCCAACCAAGCAGTGCCCCTGTCCAAAATGCTTACGTTTAGCTTACCTTTTTTTAAATACTCCTTGTTTACATCTGTAATCTCCAACTCGCCCCTCGCGCTGGGCTGAATGTTTTTGGCAATGGATATGACTTCGTTATCATAAAAATAGATGCCTGGGACCACATAGTTCGATTTAGGTTGTTTGGGCTTTTCTTCAATACTGATGGCCTTGCTATCTTCATCAAACTCTACAACCCCATATCTTTGCGGGTCGTTTACACGATAGGCGTAAATAATTCCGCCCACGGGGTTGTTGTTGCTCTGCAGTAACTTGGACAATCCGGCTCCGTAAAAAATATTATCGCCCAAGATAAGTGCAACCTTATCATCACCTATAAACTCTTCCCCGATAATAAATGCCTCTGCCAACCCATTCGGGGATTCTTGGGCCGCATAGAAAAATGAGCAACCATATTTGTGGCCATTGCCCAACAATTCTTTAAAAAGTGGAAGGTCTTTTGGTGTGGAAATTATCAATATTTCCCGTATTCCAGCATACATAAGGGTGGACAAGGGATAATAGATCATCGGCTTATCGTAAATGGGCATCAGTTGTTTGCTCACCGATAAGGTAAGTGGATGCAACCTGCTGCCTGTCCCTCCTGCCAGTACGATTCCCTTCATTATGTTTTATGCTTGATATTGTTTTTTATAATATTCCAAATAGTCTCCCGAGGTAACATGGTCCAGCCATTCCTGATTTTCAAAATACCAATCTATCGTTAGCTCCAAACCTTTTTCAAATGTTACCGATGGTTCCCACCCCAATTCTTTATTGATTTTCGATGCATCTATGGCATATCTTAAATCGTGTCCGGGTCGATCCTTTACAAAAGTTATAAGTTTTTCCGAAGCACCAGCTTCCCTATCCATTTTTTTATCCATTAATCGGCACAATAATTGGGTAAGCTCAATATTCTTCCACTCATTGAACCCGCCAATATTGTATGTTTCTCCCCTTTTTCCTTTATGGAACACCAAGTCTATTGCTCTGGCGTGGTCTTTTACAAAAAGCCAGTCCCGGGTATAATTTCCATCTCCATAGACAGGTAATGTTTTATTTTGAATGATATTATTAATGAACAAAGGAATCAATTTCTCCGGAAACTGATAGGGTCCATAATTATTGGAACAGTTGGAAATAACAAAAGGCAATTTAAAGGTTTCGCCATATGCCCTTACAAAATGATCAGAACCGGCTTTGGATGCCGAATATGGGGAATTGGGAGCATATGGTGAAGATTCCTTGAAAAGCCCGTGGTTTCCCAAACTACCATATACTTCATCGGTACTAATGTGGTAAAATAAAAACTCTGGGTTGTTCCTGAACAGTTCCAAAGATGCATTCAGCAAATTAACGGTCCCAAAAACATTGGTTTTTACAAAAGACAACGGATCTGTAATTGAACGATCTACATGTGACTCTGCAGCCAAATGGATTACACCATCAAAATTATGTTTGGTAAAAAGCTTATTTACAAAATCTGTGTCGGTAATATCGCCCTTGATGAAGGTATAGTTATCCGCTCCTTCAATGTCTTTAAGGTTTTCCAAGTTCCCGGCGTAGGTCAAAGCATCCAAATTGAACACTTGATAATTTTCGTATTCGGAAACAAATCGCCTAACCACATGTGAGCCGATAAACCCGGCCCCACCGGTTATCAAAATATTTTTGGAAGTGGTATTCTCCATTAAAGTTTGCTTAAGGCCCTTTAAATTCTAATCATTGACAAGCAAGAACGCTGTTCTTTGGTCTCTTTGCTAAAGTACGATAATTCCTATCCAAAACGAGATTGGCCGTCTCTTCCAAACCGTTTTCTCGCAAAATTTGTTTTGCAAAGCCATACCATGTTGTAGGCTCACCATTGGTATAATGATAGATTCCGTACGGCTTATTTGCTGAAACGATTTCTTTTAAAATAAAATTGGCCAAGGCTTCGGTATCTGTGGGACACCCCTTTTGATCATCCGTTATTCGCAATTCCTCCCCCGCCTTTGCCTTGTTCAAAATGGTTCGATAAAAATTATGCCCATGTTTTTTATTGTACAACCAAGATGTCCGAATAATAAAATGGTTGGGTATTATTTTTTGAATAAACTGCTCTCCTTTTAATTTGGATGCTCCATAAACATTGATCGGGTTGGGCTGATCGTCCACCAGATAAGGGCCCTTCTTTTCTCCATCAAAAACATAATCTGTGGAAATATGGATCAAGGTGATATTTTGGTCTCTACAAAGCTCTGCTATATACTTTACCCCCTCGGCATTAATTTTAAATGCCAAATCTGGGTGTTTTTCCGCCTGTTCCACATTGGTATAAGCGGCACAGTTGATACAGAAATCATACCTGCCCGTTATAAGCGCCTTGGCCAATTCATTTGGATTAGTGATATCCAGTTCGTTGGATGACTTGAAATCAAAATGCAAATCCGAAAAATCTTGGGCCGTATGTTTTAAAGAAAGTCCCAGCTGGCCTGTTGACCCGGTTACCAAGATTCTATACATTGTGATGGAAATACTAAGTATTAAACTTCAATCTGTGAAGCCTTTCTGTTAATATACTTAAGGAACGAAAATAAAAGGAACAATCCCACTAAAACCAATGGCAGTAATATTATCCTTTTACCAAAGAAAGCTTTACTGACCATATGAGGTTTACCAAAATTTATGACCCGCACAGTACTAGATACTTTCTTGAGACGTGTACGTATATTCTCGATATCCTCTATTAAATCGGTCTTTAGAGTCAGGAGCTCTGTTGCATTTAAACTCTCCTCGTTTTGCAAAACAAGTTTATCACTTTGAAATGATTTGGTCTCATTGTTAAGGTTCGACGAATACCCTTTTATTATTGTGTCAATTTGTGCAATTAAGACTTCATTTTGCTTTATTCTTGTTATTGAATTCTCTGTATGAACAGCTAATAATTCTTTAAAATAATCATTAGAATTGATAAAATCAATCAACTTTTTTGCAACAACTTCGCCAGAAGGGTTTGTATATATAAAGGAAATTTTATGGTTCAGCTCAGATTTTTTTAGAAGTTCATCACGTAATACATCAGCAACTAAATCGGTGTTTTGAAATTTTTGAAGAGTCTCCAAATATTCCAGTTCATTTTCTGCGCCTTCTTCGGAATCCTTTTTTATTGGTTCTATAGTAACTTGGAACCCTTTTATCTCTTCCAACGTAATCTCTAGATCATCAAAAAAAGTTTTGTTTTTGGATCTAAGGTTTACATCGATTTCGTCTATTACATCATACAAGTAATCCTTGCTGTCCAGATTGGGCCTGACGATTACATCCAACTGCATTTTTTCAGATGTTATAAATTTTAACCCATATCCGATTGCTCCTCCTAGTACAACCAAAG
>JAAEZN010000147.1 GCA_018222835.1 Algicola sp.
GGATATATCTCCCTGATAGATAAAATCATCCTCTCCTATTGAAACCGTGGTTTCTCCTTGAAGGTTAGCAATTCCATTGTCCAAAAAATCCATAATGGTGCCATAAAGTTGTTCATCATCATCATAAGCTGGAGTAACTGTTTCAAAAGTAAAGCTCTCTGAAAAAGGGATGCTCCCAAAAATATCCACTCCCATCCCAAGATTAAGTGCCATTAATACCTGAGCCGCCCCTTTGTAATGATTTGCCTCCTGTTGTTCTGCTTTTTCGATCAATACAGTCAAGTCAGTCATTACATTATAAAGATTAAACCAAGTATTATTATTGCTTACAGGTTCCATTGTATCCGAAGCACTTGCAGGGTTAGGGGAAGCCAAATATTGCACATAATTAGATGTGATATCCCCTACCCTATAAACATTCTTTGCAGTTTCATAGGTTGTATTGATCATCAACCCTGAAATTGGTGCATCTTCAGGATTGTTCGGATTCTCATTTACATCTAAATAAGAGTCGCATGAGGCTAGCAATGCAACCATAAGAAGACACAGATTCTTCGTTGTTTTATTGATTATATTCATCATTTTCCTGTTTTTAGAGTCCAAATCTTAATGTTAGAAAATAGCTTTCAGTTCCTGGAAAGCCAAGACCTGTAAAACCTATCGCATTGCCCCCGGCCCCGGCAGAGAACGATTCAGGGTCAAATCCATCCCATGGGGAGTATAGGATGATATTGTTGGCCGCCAAAGAAATTCTCAATGTTTCAAATGGTAGTTTATCAAGTACTCTTTTTCCTAGACTATAGGACAGTGATATGTTTCTCAATTTTATAAAGCTTCCATCGTTAACAAAATTCTCACTAGCCCCTCTGTACGAATTTCTCCAGAATCCAGCTCCATAATCTATACCATCCGGTCCAATTCCTTGGCCCAACCACACCTCCTGTGCATTGGGAGTACCGTCAGCCAGAACACCGTCAAAAGTCCTAAAATCATTTCTGGCAAGTGAATATTCTGTTTTACCGAATGCTGAAAGAAAATTACCAAACTGATTGTATTGATCGATATCCGCCCTGAAATCCACCAAAAAACTCAATTCAACGTTCTTGTAGTTAAATTGGTTTCTTAGGCCTCCTATCCATTTTGGGACAGCATTGCCCAATATAAGTTGATTGGCATTTCGTTGTGGGAAACCATTTGCTCCTATTACAATGGGCAAATTGCCTTGAAGGAAGATAGACTCATCATCCGCCCCATATCGTTGGTAACTGGTCCCAAATAAGTTTCCGTAAGCCTCACCTTCTATCAATTTCATCGTCACGGTACTTCCTGCATATCCAAACTGACGCCCAACTACGATTTCATCAATTCCTTCCCTTATCGCCTTTACTTCATTATTGTTCATGGATAAATTGGCCGTTGCGTTCCAACTAAAATCCTCGTTACGGATTATATCTCCACCGAGCACCAGCTCAAAACCACTGTTCTGAATTTCCCCTGCATTCGTAAAATAAGATGAAAAGCCAGTGGCGTCTGAAACCGGGACCGGTATTATTTGATCTTCCGCATTTGATTTATAATATGTTATATCCAAATCCAGTCGGCTTTCGAAAAAAGACAACTGCGCACCAAACTCCACAGATGTGGTAAGCTCCGGTTTTAGCATTGGATCACCAAATTGACTGTTTCTGCTAAACCCAACTTGCCCGCCCAAGGGAAAATGATCGGGTGATACAAAAGTTGCGCCCAAAATATGGGGATTGGTATCTTTACCTACTTGAGCCCAAGACCCCCTAAGCTTTCCAAAAGTAATCCAAGAAGGTAAGTTCAAGTGATCCGTAAATACATATCCCAAGTTGACTGAAGGATAAAAGAAAGAATTGTTATCCGTGGGAAGTGTCGAGGATTTATCATTACGCCCAGTAACGTTCAAAAATAGGTAGTCCTTATAGTTCAACATAAGATCGCCATAAAATCCTACCAATCTTCTAATACTTTTTCCTTGATCGGAGAAAATTTGGCTTGTATTGTTCAGGTTATAGAATCCTGGGATTACAAAATCAGTCCCGTTGGAGGTAAGGCGATCGTACCTTCTTTCAAAAACATCGTTACCCAATCTTAAAGTGGCCTTTAAGTCCTCTCCAAATTCATCTTTTAAAGTAACATAAAAGTTGGAAGTAATGTCCCTACTGTTTATCCTGGTCTCTTCTATAAATCCAGTGGAGCTTAAGGATACCTCTCCATCAATTCCCTTTGGCCCTGGTGTAATCTCTGTTCTTGAATCACTGTAAGTATCAGCACCTATTTGATATGACACGGTTAACCACTCCCATGGGCTATAATTAAAGTTGAGGTTTCCTATTATCCTGTTCACATCATCTTTATAGGTACTAAACCTTGCATCATAAATGGGATTGCCGTTACCGTATGTCCTCATTGTCCCATCTTCATTTATATAATCCCGCACATCTTGGGTCTCGGCCCAATACATCATTCTTTCCATGAACCGATCGTGGGGCACTCTGTTTCCTCCAGAATTTGTATAATTGATGGAGCCCCCAAAATTAAATTTATCGCTCATTGTCACTGTGCCTGATATCTTAGCAGTTGTACGATCCCAATCACTGAACGGGATAATTCCTTCCTGATCAAAACGACCCAACGAAGCATAAAAAGTTGCCTTTTCCCCACCTCCTGAAATACTCATACTGTGTTCTGTTTGTACACCCGTATCAAATGCCCTATTCCAATTATCCTGATATTTATGCCCTGCTTCCGTCTGGGCCACTTCATCAATTGCTGCTCCCCAACTGGGCCAAAAACTGGTAGGATTATATTCTCCGCTGAAACCCTGTCCATACTCCTTTTGGAGTTTTGGTAAACGATTGAGTGTTTCAAAGCCTACAGAGGTATTGACATTGATCCTGACCTTACCTTTTTCACCTTTTTTAGTTGTTATTATTACAGCTCCATTTGCTGCCCTAACACCATATAGTGCAGTGGCCGCAGCTCCTTTTAACACGGACATTGATTCTACATCGGCGGGGTTGATATCGGCCGCCCTGTTTGATAAACCGCGGGGAGTGTTAGTCGATTCCACCGTTGAGTTATCTATAGGCACCCCGTCCACAACAAATAAAGGTTGATTATTTGCCGAAGGGTCTAAAGAATTAATGCCCCTTATGATGATTCTAGCACTTTGACCAGGGGCTCCACCTGAGTTTGTTATTTGGACACCTGCCACCTGCCCTTGCAAAGAGCTTACAAGGTTGGCTTGCTTTGATTTGGTTATAGATTCGGCATCTATACTTTGCGCTGCATATCCCAAACCCTTTTTCTCTTGGGAAATTCCAAATGCGGTTACAATAACCTCCCCAAGCTGTTCTGCATCTTCTTCCATGACCACATTGAGCATGGTCTGCGCCCCTACGGTCACGTCTTTGGTTTGCATGCCCAAATACGAAAACCGTAGCACCTGTCCATTGGATGCTACGATGGAGTAATTACCATCAAAATCTGTTGTGGTGCCATTTGTCGTTCCTTGAACAACGATGGTGACACCCGGTAGAGGTTGGCCCGATGAATCAGTTACCGTTCCGGAAACTGTAGCTTGCGGAGTGCTTACCTCCTTTAATACCTT
>JAAEZN010000043.1:0-1452 GCA_018222835.1 Algicola sp.
GCCCTGCTATCTCTACAATTGCGTACATAATGCGTTAATTAGATTAAAATTACTGCGCTTTATCAAAATTAGCGGGTGCAAATATACTGCTAAATCCTTAATCCACAAGTATTCTTAGCGGATTTAACCCATATTTTTTTTGGAGTTATTGCTTGTTTTAAAAAGTTGCATAAATGAAAGGGTCAAAACCAAGGTCGTGGCAAACCCCATAATGGCTACGGTAAAAAAGACTATACCCTGAAAGTTTTTATAGTCACCGGACCATGCCGTGGAAAGATTATCTAAAAAGGCACTGTCCAATTCCGTTGCATAGAAAGCAAAGAAAATGGTAAACAGCAAAGTAGCCACAAATCCGGTTGTAATGCCTGCAGTGAATCCTTTTCCATAATTAAAACTTTTCCCTTGTTTTATCTTAGTGTATTTAATGGTCTCATAAATGCCAAAACCGGCAATGATCCCATTGAACAGACTATAAAACACATTGGTATGTTTACCCATTAAGGCCAAAATCAAAAAATACGCTATCAGCACAGCGCTGGTAACTATTCCAAATCGAATAGGAAGAGTTAAATTTTTCATATGATTGCTTTTTGGATTCATTGTATAATTTACTGAATGTTTGTGAATTATCCCACATTTTTGAACCCAAACGCTTATATATACTCTCTATGCCCGATAAAATTATTCTATATTTATCGTAACATCCATTGCGATATGGATACCAACCTCTTAACAATATCAATTTTTAAATACTGACTATTACAATGAAAAAACATTTGTTTACTGCATTTACTATGCTTTTTGCCGTAGCACTGATCTCCGCACAAGAGGTAGTGTTCGAGGAGTACGATCTGGACAACGGTCTGCATGTAATACTGCACCAGGACAATGGCGCCCCAGTAGTCACTACATCGGTGATGTATCATGTAGGCTCCAAGGACGAGAACCCAGAGAAAACAGGGTTTGCCCACTTTTTTGAACACCTGCTTTTTGAGGGTACCAAAAACATTGAACGAGGCGAATGGGACCAAATTGTTTCGGCAAATGGCGGAAGGGCCAACGCCAACACTTTTTTGGACCGTACCTACTATTACGAAGTATTCCCGTCTAATAGCCTAGAAGTAGGACTTTGGCTGGAATCTGAGCGATTAATGCACCCAATTATCGGGCAGGTGGGCGTGGATACCCAAAAAGAAGTTGTACAAGAAGAAAGAAGACTTAGAACGGACAATGCCCCCTATGGTGCATTTTTTGAGCAAATCTTGAAGAACTTGTACAAAGACCACCCTTATCGTTGGGGCGTTATTGGGTCTTTAGATCATTTGGCAAGCGCTACTTTGGATGATTTCAAAAAATTCAATAAAACTTATTACGTACCCAATAATGGGGTTTTGGTCGTAGCTGGGGATTTTGAAATGGATAAGACCAAAAAAATGATCGAAGACTATTTTG
>JAAEZN010000043.1:1462-27275 GCA_018222835.1 Algicola sp.
ATCCCAAGGGGTGCCGAAATATCACGGCCAAATGTAAAAGAAAAGCCTATCACAGAAACTATATTTGCCAAATATCACGATCCCAATATCCAAATCCCGGCAATTCTTTTGGCATATAGAACGCCTGGCCAAGGACAAAGAGATGCCTATGTGATCAATATGATCTCTACCTATTTGAGTGATGGCGAAAGCTCCAAACTTTACAAGAAGTTGGTGGACGAGAAAAAAATGGCCCTACAGATTCTTTCCGTTCCTGTAGATGCCGAGGATTATAGTTCCTACATTGTTGGTGGACTTCCTGTGGGCGATAACTCAATTCAGGACATCAAAAAAGAAATTGATGAGGAGATATTGAAAATTCAAATGGAGTTGATCTCGGAAAAGGATTATCAAAAACTTCAGAACAAGTTCGAAAATCAATTTGTAAACGCCAATAGCAGCGTGGAGGGTATCGCCAATTCGTTGGCAGAAAATTATATGTTGAAGGACGACACCAACCTTATCAATACAGAAATTGACATATACCGTTCCATTACCCGTGAAGAAATTATGGAGGTGGCCAAAAAATATTTAAAGGTGAACCAACGTGTTGAATTGGAGTATTTACCAGAACAAAAAGACGCTAATTAAAATGAAAAAGTATTTAGTTTTAACCGTGCTGTCCTTGTTTATGACAGCCGCATACGCACAAATAGACAGGAGCACACAACCAAAACCTGGTCCTGCCCCAAAAATAAATCTAAAAGAGCCTACACGTTTTGAGCTCAAAAATGGACTACAAGTACTTGTGGTCGAAAATCATAAATTGCCCAGGGTACGCATCCAATTATCCATAGACAACCCTCCTATTATGGAAGGGGATAAAGCAGGTGTTTCCGCACTTACAGGAAGCATGTTAGGGAAAGGCTCCAAAAATATTCCCAAAGATGAATTTTATGAGGAAGTGGACTTTTTGGGTGCGAACATATCCATTGGCGACCAAAGTGCCTCTGCAAGTTCATTATCCAAATATTTTCCTCGAATTCTTGAGTTGATGGCAGATGCCGCTCTTAATCCGAATTTCACTCAAGAAGAGTTCGAAAAGGAAAAAGAGAGAATCATCACTGGAATCAAATCCGAAGAAAAAGATGTTTCGGCAATTGCAGGAAGGGTTCAAGCCGCTCTGGCCTATGGCAAAAATCACCCTTACGGTGAGTTTATGACCGAGGAAACCATAAACAATGTTTCCTTATTGGATGTAGAACAATTCTATAGATCCTATTTTGTGCCCGCCAATGCTTATTTAATAATAATCGGCGATATTGAATTCGACACGGTCAAAGAATTGGTCACAAAAGCTTTTACCCCATGGTCCAAAGCCGCACCACCATCTTTCAGTTATTCCGACCCTAAGGACGTACAATACACGCAGATCAATTTTGTTGATGTGCCCAACGCAGTACAATCGGAAGTAGCCGTGGAGAACATCACCCACTTAAAAATGAAGGATGAAGATTATTTGGACGCTCTTTTGGCCAATAGGATTTTGGGCGGTGGCATGCAGTCCAGATTGTTCCAAAACCTAAGAGAGGACAAAGGATATACTTATGGTGCCTATTCCGGCATTAGAGCCAATAAATACAGCCCAATGCGATTTGATGCTTTTGCACAAGTTCGCAATATGGTAACCGATAGCTCTGTAGTAGAAATATTGAAAGAGATACAAACCATTACCTCAGAACCTGTATCCGATCAAGAATTGGCCAACGCCAAAGCAAAATATGCCGGCAGCTTTGTTATGGCTTTGGAAAAACCTGAAACGGTTGCAGAATATGCATTGAATATTGAAACCCAAGATCTTCCAAAAGACTTTTACGAAACCTATTTGGAGCGATTGGATGCCATTACCAAAGAAGATGTACAAAAAGCTGCGCAAAAGCATTTTTCCATTTCAAATGCTCGTGTAGTGGTTACCGGTAAGGGTAGCGATGTATTGGAAAACTTGGAAAAAGTGACCTTTAATGGAAAAACTGTTCCCGTGCTTTACTACGATAAACATGCCAATAAAACCGAAAAACCAGATTACACTGCCGGTATTCCAGAAGGCATGGATGCCAATACTATTTTAGAAAACTACATCAAAGCTGTTGGCGGCAAATCCAAATTAGAAGGTGTAAACTCCTATTCCATGGTGGCCGAGGCAGAAATGCAAGGGATGAAGCTGGAGCTGGAAATGAAAAAGACCACTAAAGATCAATTTATGCAAGATGTAAAAATGCAGGGCAACTCCATGCAAAAACAAGTTTTGGATGGTGATTCTGGTTATATGGTGGTGCAAGGCCAACGCAAAGATCTTACACCTGAAGAAATAGCAAAAATCAAGGAAGAGTCTGCCGCTTTCCCAGAACTAAACTACTTGGCTGCAGGTGATGTTACCTTGGAAGGCATTGAGCCTGTAGGCAATTCCAAAGCATACAAGCTAAAGATAAGTGATAGTAAAATTGCTTTTTATGATGTTGAAACCGGCCTTAAAGTACAAGAGATCAACACCCAAGAAGTACAAGGACAACAGATTACCAGCACTTTAGGATTCAAAGATTACCAAGAAGTATCCGGAATTAAATTCCCCTTTAAGTTGATACAAAGTATGGGGCCACAGAATATGGAATTTATTGTAAAAGAAATCAAAGTAAACGAAGGAGTAGAAGCCACTGACTTTAAATAAACTATAACCATGATTCAATTAAAAAGGCGCCCAAAAGAGGCGCCTTTTTTAGTTTCACAAGATGTTCCTTTTAAAATTTATATTGAACAAATGCGGATAGGTTTCTTCCCGGATCATTAATAGGCACTCGACCAAAATCAGCTTGATTCACAAAAGAAAAGTTCAAATGGTTATTGTAGGTTGCATCAAAAATGTTGGACGCAGCTATTCCCACTGTAAAATGCTTAAATGGTTTTGCGCCAAAACTCAAATCCACCACACCGTAACCATCAGTGGTCCGCTCTCCAAAAGATTGTGCAATATCCGACTGTTCGGAGGTAATGGTATAAGTGGCCTTGGCCCAAATCTTCTCCCTTTCAAAATTTAAGTTAAAACGAGTAACCAAAGGAGGTGTCAATGGAAGTGATTCGTCCAAATCTTCATTCTTTGCATACACATAGGATAGCTCTGTTTTAAAGCTAAAGTCCTCCAAAAATGCCAGCTCCCCATAAACTTCGAACCCTGTTTTGTATGCATCGTCCAAATTCACAAAACGTTTAACTTCCGTCGGTTCTGCCATAGGCATATACTTTTTATCCAAAGTCGGGTCAATTATCGGCACTATATAGTTATCGTAAATGGAATAATAAACAGATGCTCCGTAATCCAAACGGTTAAAGAAGTAGTTCTCAAAGTCCGCTTTTGCTTTAATACCCAGCTCAAATTGATTGTTGACCTCGGCATCCAAGTTTGGATTTCCTACATATTCAAATGGATCTTGGCCAACAGTAAAGTGGTTAATATACCGCTCAATCATATTTGCGGAACGTACGCCCCTACCAAAAGCCAACTCCAACAATACATCGGAGGATGCCATATATTTAATGGAAGCCGTTGCACTTATATTGTTCTCGGTGCGAGTATCCAAATCGGGGTATTCCGCGATAAAATCATCGGAAGGGTCATCAGATTTGGAGCGAACCATATCGTACCTCGTCCCTACGTTGAGCAAAAGCTTGGCAGATAGTGGATATTTAGCTTCCACGAACAATCCGTAATCATCAATTTGGGAATCTTGCCATACGCCATCCACAAACTCCATGGGTGTGGGAAGCAGATCTCCGGTCATCATGTTTCTTTTCACCAAACGGGTTCTTTCGCCTGTTCTTCCAACGGAAAATGCATCTAACCCTGTGTAAAGCTTTACGTCCGAAGCGGGTCGCCATTCCAATTCCACCCTACCACCAATGGTAGTCGCATCCACTACAGAGACCGCCTCTGTCATCATAAAACTAGGTCTTAGCTCGTTGGTCATTACGTGATCCACCTTAGAACGATACACTTTGGCGCTCAAAGTTTTTAGCCCATCAGAAATATTGTCCAATTTATAGTCCACGGAAAGTACGTTACTATCGTCTATTTCGGTATCCATTGGCAAACCTGCATGCAATACATCCCTTCCAAAAGATTGTCTAAAGCCAACTTGCAATCTTTGATTTCCAGTTGGATTAAAACCTAATTGTACCCCATAATCCGTACTTCTAAAGGACGATGGTATCTCGTTGCCATCACCATCTTCGTAATTTCCAAAATCACGATATCCGAAATTCAAGTTCACGTCGAACTGCTCTCCTACATATTTTAAATTGGCAAAACTTGTAAGCGCATTACCATTGTTCTCACCGCCAAAATTTACGGTTCCATGATAGCCTTTTGCTTGTTTCTCCACCTCTTGGGTCACCAAGTTCACAATTCCCCCAAAAGTAGGGCCATACCTAAAGGTATAAGGCCCTTTTACTACCTCCACACGTTCAATCTCTTCTGGAATCACGTGGGTGGTAATAGGGTCCATTCGGTTGGGACAGGCGTGCATAACCTTGGTGCCGCCATTAAACTGGACATTCAATTGCTCGTATTGCGAGGCACGGAATGATGGGTCTATTGCATAGTTCCCTCGCTTGATCAACGCAAACCCATTAATGTCCTTAAATAGATCGGCCACATTTTTAGATTGGACAATTTTCCGCTCCGGCTCACTTTTAAAGGTAGAAAAAACCGGGTCGGACTTTCTTTTTCCCTCCACCAGTACTTCGTCCAATTGCACCGGCTCTCTTGTTAGGGTATCCTGTTCAGTTGACTCTTGTGCATACAGCACACCAGTCCCAAAAAGCAAAACACATAGTTTTGCCAATATACTTTTGTTCATTTTTGACTATTGTTTAAGATTTTATATACTCGACCATGGGTACAGGCCGTTTTAGTGGTAAATCTTAAACTATAGGGGGTTTTATAAGGATATCGCTAAAACGATATGTGTAGAAGTCCTTGCGATGGAATGCATTTAAGCTATCCTCTGCACTATTTGGAATATTGATGTCGGGAATCTCCATATAAAATACCAAAACCTCTTCCCAACCAATCTGGGGAAAAGGTTCTTCATCCTCGGTTTGCGCACTGAGCATTTGAGCCAAGACACATTTACCGTCACAATTTAACTCGGGCACGTCCTTATTTTCACAAAGTTGTTCCACAAAACCCTCCCTATCCAAACTATAGTAAACATACATGGAGGAAAAACGAAGGTTGCTCATCATGATCAAGATGATAAAAAGACTCGTGTATAATGTCTTAAAATTGAATATGGAGCCTGTCCCTTGCAAAAAAATTATTTTGAAGGCAAAGGTATATGTAGCTATTATTGTTTTTTATGACTAAAATCATCTCCCGATACATATTGCCTGTTAATTGTATGATAGTACCTTGAGTATGATTATTTTTGAATAAATATTTTACACGATGAAAAAATTCCAAGCCATTCTTATTTGTTCCGTTTTGTTCTTGAGTTTCTCCTGCAAGGAAGAAAAGAAGACATCAGAAGAGTCATCCCAAATGAAAAAAGTGATGGCCATCCATGATGAGGTTATGCCCAAAATGAGCACAATTGGCAAACTTGTTGGCCAAATAAAGCCTAAAGTAGATTCCACCGAGATGGGCCAAAACTACGAAGTGGCCATGAAAGATCTTCAAGAAGCCAATACGGCCATGATGGACTGGATGAGGGATTTTGGCGATAGGTTTGACCACGAAGAGATATTGGAAGGCAAAGAACTATCCAAAGAAAAACAGCAATGGCTGGATGAAGAAGAGGAGAAAGTAAACGTTGTGAAGGAAAAAATCAATGGTAGTATTGCACGTGCCGAGGCTCTTCTGGCCAAGGACACTGTACAATAATTAGTTGTTCCACTGTAAGCTTTCCATAATTTTTCTGATATCGTTCTGCAGGTACATGGCTGCTGGGAGAATAGAATCGTAATTGGGTTTAGCATAAAAATACAGAGAACCTGTCACAAAGTGATTGATGCTATCGGTTACATAAAACTGTGATTGAGATGCCGCATTTCCGCTTACTTCGTAAAACATTCCATACACCTTTTTATCCGTGTTGATAAAAGGTTGCTCAACAATGTTATCGGCCTTGACCACATGTTCGTAAGATAGTTTTTGGGCATCCACCAACAAGGTGTCCAAATTCCCTTGAACAGGCTTGTAGGTAAGATATATGGAGCCGTTCATCATTGGGTAATCCAAAACCATGGAACAACCCTTGTTCTCCTTAATATCAGAAAGGATATTTTTATCAAAAGTATAAACGCAGTCAGCTCCGGATTGCATATACTCGGCCGTGGGATAGTCCAATCGCAACATGGCCTTGGGCTTGGGCAAAACCTCATCTTTACAACTTGCAAAAAGGGTCGCTACAATAACAAAAAATAATATCCTATGCTTCATGGGGCAATGTTACTTTTATGCGTTTCAATCTTTTCTTGTCCATACTTTCCACAATAAATTGGTAATCCTTGAACAAGACTTTCTCTCCTATTTTTGGGAAACTTCCTGAAATTTCCAGTACAAATCCCGCAATGGTCTCGGACTCCCCTTTTTTGCTCTCGAATTCATCTTCTTCCTCGATTTTTACGACCCTATAAAAATCTTTTAAGGCAGTTTTGCCATCAAAAACATAATTATGGTCGTCCAATTTAGAAAAAACAAGGTCTTCATCATCAAATTCATCACTGATATCCCCCACGATCTCTTCAATAATATCTTCCAAAGTAACAATTCCCGATGTTCCACCATACTCATCCACCACAACGGCCAAATGATTCTTCTTGTCCTGAAACTCCAACAACAGATCATCCAGTTTCTTGTTTTCCGGCACAAAATACGGCTCACGAATAAGAGACATCCAATTAAAGCTCTTCCTATCTATGTAAGGCAAAAGATCTTTCACGTAGAGAACGCCCAATACATTGTCCATATTTTCCGAAAAAACCGGAATTCTAGAATACCCATTTTTCTTTATCTCCTCGATTACCTCGGGGAATTTCATTTTTTCGTTCACCGCAAAAATATCTATCCTGGGGCGCATTACCTGCTTGGTGTCTGTATTCCCAAAAGTTACGATACCTTCTAAAATTTTTTGCTCCTCTTTTGTGGTGTCACCCTCGGAGGCCAGCTCCAAAGCTTGCGACAAGTGATCAATGCTTAAATTGGATTTTTTTCTCCCCAACTTATCCTCCATAAATATGGTTATGTTACGCATCGGGGAACTTAATGGGGTAAATATGTAATTGAGTCCTTTTAAAGGAATTGCCATAAAATGTGAAAATTGTACCCGATTGCGGTTCGCATAGATTTTGGGCAGAATTTCACCGAACATCAAAATTAAAAAAGTGGCCACTACTACTTCCAACAGAAAACGAAATGTACCTTCGATCCCTTCAAAAATGGTATCGCCTATGGAACTGAACAACAGCACAATTCCAATATTGATGGCATTATTGGTGATTAGTATGGTTGCCAGCAACTTTTTTGGTTTATCCAACAATTCCACCACAAGTTTGCCCCGCGGGGAATCGCTGTCCTCCATTTCGTTCAAATTGGTCTGAGAGAGGCCAAAAAGCGCCACCTCTGCTGCCGAAATTAATGCGGAGCATGCCAATAAAAGCACTAGCACAACAATTTTTAAAGTGAAGATTCCACTGAACGTGGTAAGATAAAATGCCAAACTATGGGGCTCGGGATCCAATTTAATATTGCGTTTTAAGTATTTTGTTGTTAGAATGGTAGGTCATCATCCTCTTCCTCCGAGTTATCGATAGGCGCGGAGGGTCTTTCCGCTTTCGACGGTTCTTGGTAGTTCGATGGCGACGTTGGCTCTTGTGCGTTGGCCATACTCTCCTTTTTTGTCGTTAAAAAGGTAAAGTCTTGTACATGTACTTCGGTGGTGTATCGGGTATTGCCGTCCTCACCTTGCCATTGTCTGTTCTTTAAGCGTCCTTCGACGTACACTTTATCTCCTTTGCTCAAGTATTTTTCACAAATTTCAGCGGCCTTGTTGCGCACCACAATATTGTGCCAATCCGTATTGGTCACCCTTTCGCCGGTTTGTCTATTGGTATAGGTCTCGTTGGTGGCCAACGGAAATCTGCCGATACAGTTGCCCCCTTCAAAATAGTGTAATTTCACTTCGTCCCCCAAATGCCCGATCAGCATTACTTTGTTCAATGTTCCGCTCATATGTCTTTAATTAATCAAAAGTACTAAATTTTCAATGTCTTGATAAAATCTGCTATCAAAACTGGTACAGGAAACCCTCCTATTTTTTTCCAAGGCATTCCCTCCTCTAAGATATGAGAAGTTTTTAGGATCCAAAATTTTGTGTACAAATGTTGATGGGACAGTTTATGCACAATGGGTTCATTATTATATAATGATAGGGATTCGAACTTGGGCAAATGACCTTTCCCTTTGATCAAAGTACCCAACTCCCCGTCCTGAAGATTTTTATCGGACTCAATAAGCGGAAACTGGTATAGGTTTTGCCAAATACCCTTTCCCGTTCTTTGCTCCAAGATGGTATTCTTTTCCTGATCTAGGGCCACTATATAATTAAAGTAGCGGTTCTTTACCTTGGTCTTGTTCAATTTAATGGGAAGCTCACCTACTTTTCCCTCCTTAAGCGCCACACAACTTTCCTGCAAGGGGCACAATAAACAGTAGGGTTTTTTGGGGGCACACTGTACGGCACCGAATTCCATTATACCTTGATTGTAATCCCTAATGTTCTCCGAATCCATTACCTCTCGGGCAAGTTCCTTAAAATATTTGATGCCCTTGGTACTATTAATAGGTATATCTACCCCAAAATATCGGGACAGAACACGATATACATTTCCATCGACTACCGGTTCTGGCACATCAAAACAAAAGGACGCAATAGCACTTGCGGTGTAATCGCCAACCCCTTTTAACAATTTTAACCCTTTATATGTATTGGGAAATTGTCCATCAAAATTGTTCACCACTATTTTTGCCGTGGCATGCAAGTTTCGTGCTCGGGAATAGTACCCTAGCCCTTGCCAAAGTTTCAACACTTGTTCCTCGGGAGCATTGGCCAGATGGTGCACTGTTGGAAATGCCTCCACAAAACTCAAATAATAGGGCATACCTTGCACAACGCGAGTCTGTTGGAGTATTATTTCCGATAGCCATACCTTATATGGATCACGTGTTTGTCTCCATGGCAAATCTCGTTGATGTTGATGGTACCAATTCAGGATTTTTTGGGCAAAATTCATTAAAGAAAGTAATAAAGGTCAAATGTATCAGTTTATATACTTAAAATTAAAGGGTTAAAGGGAAAGATTAATTATAATGTTTATATTTGCAAGCCGAAAAAAATTAGAAAATTAATAAGACGAAATGACGAAAGCAGATATTGTAACTAGGATCTCAGAAAAACTAGGTATTGAAAAAGGAGACGTGCAAGCGACAGTTGAATCCTTTATGGAGGAGGTAAAATCATCTTTAGAGAATGGAGACAATGTTTATTTAAGAGGTTTTGGTAGCTTTATCATCAAGACCAGAGCAGAAAAAACAGGTAGAAATATCTCTAAGAACACTACCATCAAAATTCCTGCACACAATATTCCTGCGTTCAAGCCAGCCAAAGTATTTGTGGAGGGCGTAAAGACCAATGTACAAGTAAAATAATATAATTAACAACTCAAAAGCAAGAGCCATATGCCGAGTGGAAAAAAAAGAAAAAGACATAAGGTAGCCACGCACAAGCGCAAGAAGCGTAGAAGAGCTAACCGACACAAGAAAAAGTAGTTGTTTCAACTACTTTTTCGTTTTACCCAATTACGTTCTTTGACATAGAGATTCCAAAAACGAATTTCAATCGGTTCGAAAAATAACCGATTCCAAATATTGTTTAATCATTTGTCCCAAAATTCATGTGGGACAAATTAAAATCGATTCAGGTGAATAGAGAATTAATTGTAAGATCTACGCCGGAAGCAGTCGATTTTGCCTTATTAAAGGATGGAAAATTAGTAGAATTACACAAGGAAGAAGACAACAACAACTTTTCCGTAGGGGATATTTTTCTAGCCAAGATTAGAAAACCCGTAACCGGTCTTAATGCGGCCTTCGTAAACGTAGGTTATGAAAAAGATGCGTTCCTGCACTACCATGACCTTGGTCCGCAACTGTCTTCCATGTTGAAATTTATTAAAAAAACTAAAACAGGGAAGTTAAAAGATTACACCCTGAAAGATTTTCCGTTTGAAAAAGATATTGATAAGAATGGTAGCATCAACGATGTACTAAAAGCCAATCAGTCGCTACTCGTACAAATTGTTAAAGAGCCCATTTCCACCAAGGGGCCAAGAATCAGCTCCGAGCTATCCATAGCCGGGCGTTATTTGGTAATGGTTCCTTTTTCCGATAGAGTCTCGGTATCCCAAAAAATAGCGAGCAAAGAAGAAAAAGACCGACTCATAAGACTTGTAAAAAGTATCAAACCCAAAGGATTTGGTGTAATTATCCGTACCGTAGCAGAAGGCAAAAAGGTTGCAGAACTGGACAAAGATCTCCAGAACTTGTTATCCAAATGGGTAGCAATGTGCAAGAAATTGCAAAAAGCGCCCCATCCATCCAAAGTATTGGTGGAACTTAACAGGGCATCGTCCATCCTAAGGGATGTATTCAACGATTCCTTTACCGGAATCCACGTTGATGACGAAACGCTTTATAATCAGATCAAGGATTATGTGCACGAGATTGCGCAAGAAAAAGAATCCATTGTAAAGCAATATACCGGTTCGGCACCTATATTCGAAAAATTTGGCATTGAGCGCCAAATCAAGACTTCGTTTGGCCGAACTGCATCCATGAGCCGTGGGGCTTATCTTGTAATAGAGCATACCGAAGCTCTGCACGTTATCGACGTAAACAGTGGCAACCGCTCCAACAAGGCAAAAAACCAAGAGGATACCGCGCTAGAGGTCAACCTATTAGCGGCAACCGAAATTGCAAGACAGTTACGATTGCGCGATATGGGTGGAATTATCGTTGTGGATTTTATAGACATGATCAAAGGTGATCACCGCAGAAAATTGTTTGATCATCTAAGAGAGGAAATGAAGGACGACAGGGCAAAACACAAAATATTGCCCCCCAGCAAATTTGGACTTGTTCAAATTACAAGGCAAAGGGTGCGTCCGGAAATGAATATAAAAACCAGCGAGGAAAACCCGAATTTAGCAGGAGCCGAAGTAGAAGCTCCCATTGTGCTGATCGATAAAATCCAGGCGGATCTGGAACGAATCCTAAAACAAAAGCAAAAAAACAATGGAATTGTATTGAACATCCATCCGTTTATTGCAGCTTACCTCACCAAGGGATTTCCTTCTATCCGTTCCAAATGGTTCAAAACCTATAAAAAGTGGATAAAGATCCAACCTCGAGATGCTTACACGTACCTCGAATATCGTTTTAAGGATAAAGACGGTAAAACAATACGACCATAATACAAAGCGGCTCCGGAAACGGGGTCGCTTTTTTTGTTTTATGTACATTTGGAGCATGAGTTATGTCAAAAGCTATACCCTAAAAGAAGCCACGCAAAAAATGGAGCGGTATTGCGCATACCAGGAACGATGCCATAAAGAAGTGACAGAAAGGTTACGGGAGATGAACATGATCCCAGAGGCCATAAATCAAATTTTGGGACACCTGATCCAAGAGAATTTCCTAAACGAAGAACGTTTTGCAAAGGCCTTTGCGAGGGGAAAGTTCAATATAAAAAAGTGGGGGGCAAACCGAATCAAAAATGAGCTTAAATTTCGGGACATATCAGTATATAACATTAAGAGTGCTCTTGCGGAAATCCCCAACGAGGATTACCTAAATACTTTTGATGAACTAGCTAGAAAGAGACTTGATCAAATCAAAGAAACAAATCGCTTTAAAAAAAAGAAGAAACTGGCAGATTATCTACTCTACCGTGGGTGGGAAAGTCATTTGGTGTATGAAAAAACCAATGAGCTTGTAAAATAACAATCACTTTTGGAGCAACAGTTTTTCTGTACGCTCCACTGCCTTTTCATTTTTCCAATCTATCCATTCTTGACCCTTAAATTTGCGCATAAGATTATCAAAATGCCTCATTACAAATATATTGTAAACCGCTTGTCCAAAATTCTTTGGCTTTCGGGCAATCGCTCTCAAACTCATGGAGAATCCAGGTGTTATGTACTTCATATGATGCCAATATCCTTCAGGTATGTAGAGAATATTTCCATGCTCCAATTCTGCAATATATCCTTTTGCATGTTGCAGTGCAGGCCATTTTTCAAGGTCGGGATTCGTAAAATCGATATCCTCCCTTGTAATCAAAGAATGGGGAATCTTATATAGATATTTGGTTTCGGATTGCGAAAAAAGAATACACTGTTTCCTGCCTTCAAAATGAAAGTGAAAAATATTGGCCAAATCAATATCGTAATGCATAAATGTATGCGAATCCTGCCCTCCAAAAAAGAGCATTGGCAATCCTTTCATTAACCTTAGACCAAAATCCGGATAGGAAAAATCCTTTTGTAGTTCGGGGACTTCTTTTAACACATTCCAAAGGAAAATGCGATATTTTGTTGGACCACTCTTTAAAAGATCTACATAATCGGACATCTTCATCTTGGCATGTGGCTCGTTAAAACCTTCGTCGTGCTTAACCGGGCGATCATCGTACAAGGGTACTTCCTTATCTCCCGCCACCTCTCTCACATAATCCAGGTTCCATTTGGAAAATGCCGGCCAATCCTCAATAAAGCGCTCTATTACAACAGGCTTTTGGGGCTTGAAATATTTTTGGATAAACTCTTTCTTGGAAAGGGTTTTCTCTCGAGGTATCTGTTCAAGGTTCAGCTTCAAAATGTCAATGAATTTGAAACCACTAAAGTAGTAAAAGGTTTTAAATGGTCTCCAATTTAACCTTTCGAGACCATTTTCCCTTTTTCTTTTGCCGCTTCATTCCTTTCAATAGTGTGCCCTGGTCTAGACCATTTTGGCTTTTCCCCGTTAGAAACAAATTCAGATTCCTCCGCTTCTACAGTCTTGGGTTGTGGTGCTTTTACAAACGCTTTTTGCGGGTTTAGTCCTAACTGTTTAAAGAGCGCCATATCCTCATTTACATCGGGATTTGGCGTTGTTAACAACTTATCTCCGGCAAAAATCGAGTTAGCTCCAGCGAAGAAGCACATTGCTTGGCCTTCACGGCTCATTTCGGTCCTTCCTGCAGACAATCTTACTTGTGTCTGCGGCATTACAATACGAGTGGTGGCGACCATGCGGATCATTTCCCAAATTTCTACGGGTTTTTGATCTTCCATCGGTGTACCATCAACAGCAACCAATGCATTGATCGGAACGGATTCGGGCTGTGGGTTCAAGGTGGACAATGCCACCAACATTCCGGCACGGTCCTCTGCGGATTCTCCCATACCTATAATACCTCCGCTACAAACGGTTACGTTAGTTTTACGGACATTCTCTATGGTCTGCAAACGGTCTTCGTAACCACGTGTAGATATTACTTCTTTATAGTATTCTTCTGATGTATCCAAGTTATGGTTGTATGCATACAAGCCGGCTTCGGCCAATCTTTTGGCTTGGTTTTCGGTAACCATTCCCAAAGTACAGCACACTTCCATATCCAATTTATTGATGGTACGGACCATCTCCAAAACTTGGTCGAACTCGGGACCATCTTTTACATTCCTCCATGCAGCTCCCATACAAACTCGTGAACTACCCGATGATTTTGCTCTCAAGGCTTGGGCCTTTACTTGTTGAACGGACATTAAATCATTCCCTTCGATATCGGTATGATACCTCGCAGCCTGCGGACAATAACCACAATCTTCCGGACAACCACCAGTTTTTATGGAAAGTAAAGTGGAAACTTGTACCGTATTGGGATCATGATATTGCCTATGCACGGTAGCTGCTTCGTATAGCAGCTCCATAAGGGGCTTATTGTATATAGCAAGAATTTCTTCTTTGGTCCAATTGTGTCTTGTACTGATCATAATCGTTGTTATCTGGTTCAAAAGTAACGCATTCTAAATTATTTGCTAATGAGTATATCTAAATTGAAGGCTTGCTCAACAAAATGGACACCGCATTTCCGCCAAAGCCAACGGCATTTACCATAATTTTTTTGATGCTTTTCGGAAGTGCTTCGCAAGTTGCGAACGGAATGGGGATAGGCCTTTGGTGGTTAAGCATTAATACAGCCATCTCGAGACTGAGCGACCCAGAAGCTCCGAAGGTGTGACCTACTTTCCATTTATTGGTGGTTACAAATGGAATTTTGTTACAAAATACCTTTTTAATTGCGCTATATTCCGACAAATCACCTTTTATGGTGCCTGGAGCATGCATTACAACCGCATCTACTTTGGACGAATCTATAGGTCCCAAGGCCATTCGCATGGAATCCTGAAAGCATTGCGCCTCTGTGCTGATGGAGACATTATGCGTTAATGGCTCGGTGGCATACCCAACACCTTCTATTTGAGCAAGGGCATTTTTTGTGATTCCTTTTTCCAAACATATTAGCGAGGCTGCCTCACCCAAGACCATGGTATTTTGATTCTTATCCAAATCCATTGACAAACATGGGTATCCTTTGGATTGTTTTCTAGTTGATATTCCTGCGTACACCTTAAGTGCCTGCATTTGGGCAATAGTAAAAGGTGTCAGAGGTGCTTCGCTACCACCTACCAAAAACTTGTCCGCCATACCACTTTGAATCCAGGCTGCAGCATTTAAAACAGCATGCAAGGCGGTTGAACAGGTGATGGAATGTGAAATTTCCGGTCCTTTGGATTGTAGATCATGTGTTACCCAAGAAGATATATTTCCCAAAGTAGTGGTCGGCGATGACAAAGTAGATGATTTACCATCGGCCAAAAACTCTTGGTGATATTTCTCAAAAAGCGAAGTCGCCCCTCGGGAGGATCCAATATTGATTCCAAAATTGGAATTCTTGCTCCACCCTGCTTGTTCTGTTACTTTTCTGGCCGTGTAAATGGCAAACAATACGGAATCGTCCAAATATTTATACTTGACATCGGACAATCTCAGATTCCAAATTTCCTCTTTTATGGGTGTTGGCAACTGTGATGCCCAAACCGATTGTCCTCCAATATTCGCCATGGACAAAAAATGGCCATTCTTTGTATAGGATTGCCACACCTCATCCATAGTTTGGCCCAAAGATGAAATAGAAGAAATGGCTGTAATGGAAATGGGTTCTTTCAACATAAGATCAGGTTACACTATTTCCAAAGCTTTTTCAATGGCTTCGTAAATCCGTTCCATTTGTTCTTTTGTGGTTATAAAGGGCGCCAAAATGTATATGGTTTGCCCTAATGGTCTCAAAAACACACCTTGTCCCATAAAATGCTCAAAGAGCTTGTTCCTTAAACTTCCATAGCGCTCCATCTGCACATTTAGGTCCAGGGCATAGATTACCCCTGTTTGTCGCGTTTCCTTCACTTTGGGATGATCTTTGATTATCTTGTTAAAATCTTGATGCCAACCTATTATGTTTTTTATGTTTTGTTGAATCTCATCGGTCTGTAAAAGCTCCACGGCAGCTAAAGCTGCTGTACAGGCTAAGGGATTCGCTGTATAAGTGTGGCCGTGGAACAATCCTTTGGCGACCTCATCACTATAAAATGCATTGTACACTTTCTCGGTACAAGTGGTGAGTCCCATGGGAACCAAACCCGCAGTCAGCGCCTTGGACAAACAAATAATATCGGGTTGGTGCCTTAAATGATCCGAAGCAAAATACTTGCCCGTTTTTCCAAAGCCGGTCATAACTTCATCGGCAATGGTAAGGACCTCATGTTTTTGGAGCAGAGCCAGTATCTGATCTAGACCTTCGGCTCCGTGCATCTTCATAGCGGCAGCACCTTGAACCAAAGGTTCGTAGATAAAACCTGCAATATTATTTTGTTGTAATCGCTCTTTGAGACGATTCAGAATTTCATCCAAATTTTCTGTTGTGGGAACTGGAATTCGCTCCACTTCAATAAAAAAATCTTCAAAAGGGCCATTGTACACCGAAAGACCTGAAACGGACATGGCACCAAAAGTATCACCATGGAACCCTTCCTCAAACGCTAAAAGAACATTTCGCTTTTTCCCCTTGTTATAATGGTATTGCAATGCCATTTTTATCCCAATTTCTGTGGAAGTGGAACCGTTGTCGGAGAAAAACAATTTTTCCTGATTTCGGGGCAATATTTTTATAAGTTCTTCGGACAGTTTTATAGCGGGTTCATGGGTAAAACCACTAAACACCACTTGATCCAATGTGTCCATTTGTTTTTTTACCCTATCTAAAATATATGGATTGCAGTGCCCGTACATACAGGTGTACCAAGAAGCAATGCCATCAACATATTTTTTTCCGTCCTCGTCAAAAAGCAGAGCACCCTCTGCACGGGCAATAGCCAACATTTCGGGACTGGTCTTATGCTGGGTCAATGGGTGCCAAAGATGCTTTTTATCCCTTTCTGATAATTTTTCAGCTGCTACAGAATCTCTCAAACCATTCAAATTTATCTATATTGCAAAGATGATAATTAATGGCCAAATTGCTCAACACCATCGTGCTTAAAAATATCCTCTCTTTTAGGTATCAAAATCTGGACTGGAAAACCACCTTTTTTATTTTGGCGCTATTGGCCATATATATTCGATTTCCCTTCTTTTTTAGGGATTATATAGATCGGGACGAGAGTACTTTTATCCTCATGGGGCAATCGTGGGTCAACGGGCATTTGCCCTATACCCATCTTTGGGACCTTAAACCTCCTATTACATTCCTATACTTTGCCATGATCATTAAAATATTTGGCAAAAGTTTTATCGCAATTCGCTTAATTGGATCATTGCTTGTGGCTCTTTCTGCTTTGTTCACCTATGGAATTGCCTCAAAAATCACTTCTAAAAAAGTTGCTTTTTGGACAGCCGTTTTCTGTGTCATATTTCAAAGTTTATTTGGAAGCCTACAAGGCGTAATGTCCGAACACATTAGTGTTCTGTTCTTTGTAATGGGCGTTTATCTTCTTTTTCTTAAAGAAAGTTGGGTATCCTATTTTGGGGTTGGAGCCCTGTTTTCCCTCTCTTTTATGTCCAAATTGAATATGATCTATCCTGCAACCTTTTTAGGATTGTACCTGTTATGGAATGGTTATATGGAAAAACAACTGGCCCACCGGATTAAACATTTGTTTTTAATGGGGCTTGGAACGGGTCTTATTATTGTAATGACCATATTACCCTACTATTTTCAAAACGAAATCCAACTATATTGGCAATCCATTATTGAAGCTCCCTTGGCTTACTCTGACGGAAAACTACATTCTCCTTTAAAGACCCTGCCTTTTATATTGGTGATCATGGGCCTTTTGATTGCTGGTTCGGTATTCAAAATTATCGATTGGAAGGATAAAAAGATTCAAGTATTGATGGTCGTGGTCTTGGCCATCTTATTGTCCTTTGCTCAGGCCGGCAAGGTGAACGGGCATTATTTGATTCAGTTATATCCCTTTATTTTGATTCTTTTTGGCATTGCTGTTTCCAAACTCCCAACTGTAAGGAAGAAGTACCGAACTATTATTGCCATCCTACTGATTTTAATCCCAATGGAATCCTATTTGGAGTATGGCAATATCGTATCCAACAAAATTAATAAAGGAAGTTTTTTTAACGGAGAGGGCATTGAGGTCCCTAAATACATAAAGGAACATAATTTAGAAACCGAGAATATCTTTTTTACCGAGTACCATATCGGGTATTGGTTGTTGGATGTTGAACCTCCCACAAAAGTGGTCACCCACCCGAGCAATATTACACGTGAAGAAATGTTTCCTTATATGGAAAATCTGCGTAACACAGGCATGGAAGAACTATCTTACATTATGGAAGTTGTTCAGCCCAAAATTGTGGTGGCCAGAAAAGGAAAAAAGATATTCGACAAGAAATTTGCCGAATACAACGCATACATTGATGCCTATTTAGTGGAACATTACAAACTATCGACAACCGTTGATAGGGGGCTTATTTATGAGCGATTACCATAAACTGCGCCCCATTCCCCTTACACAAGAACAACCAATAATATAATTATATTTTTTTCGTTATAGAACGTGGGTCACCTTGGTTGCCCGCAGCATATTTATTGCCCCACTACTATTTACCCAATTAGGTCACCCATCCAATTTTTGGAATTGTTTAATGCCAAATCTTATATGCTGCGATGGTCAAAAACCTACTTTCCCTTATTAACAAGGGTAAATTTTTCTATGTTCTATCTTTACTATTTCTAGCTCTGTATATTATCTCCCTATTTCTGAATTTGGGAGTTGCTCCTTTTTATAATGAAGAGCCACGGCGGTCCATAATCGCCATGGAGATGTTGTTCAACAATAATTTTATGGTGACTACCTTGTTCAACGACGTGTTTTACGACCATCCTCCCTTGTGGAACATTATCTTGGCCGGAAGCTCTTGGTTATTTGGTACCGACACTGAATTTGCATTTAGGTTCCCTTCCGCATTATCGTTGCTCTTAACCGGTGTTCTGGTTTATCTGATGGGAAAAAAACATGTAGGACAATTATTTGGTACCGTTTCTGCCTTTTTATACTTGGTTTCCGTGGACCTTTATTTTTTCTTTTCCAACACAGCCGAAATCGATATATTTTTTTCCTTATTGATTTTTACAAGCATAATGGGGATTTACCATTTTTATGAGCAAAAAAGATTTGTATCCTTATACCTATACACCTATTTTTTCTGCTTTTTGGGTTTTCTTACCAAGGGTGTCGTCTCATTGGTTTTTTTGGGAGTCTCCCTGTTGATTTTCTTCATGTATAAAAAAGATTATAGAAAATTGTTTCTCCCTATACACTTTCTTTCTGCATTTCTTTGCTTGGGAGGCATTGCAATGTTCTTTTATGTTTATGGGCAATATGATGATGCCTACGCATACATAGAGGGAATGTGGAGAATAACACGTAACAAATCAATCTTGGACAAAGCAAACAATGCATTTCTTGCTCACTTTTTTTGGTTTCCGATAAATATGCTGGGAAATCTGTTTCCGGCTACCTTATTAATTCCTTTTTTGTTCAAGAAATCAGTGGTTCAAAAAATCAAGGAACACCCTTACATCTTATTTTTGATCATTGTTTTCTTTTCAAATTTTATCATTTACTGGATATCGCCAGGAGCCAAAGCACGATATACCTATATGTTCTATCCCATGCTCATTAGTATTCTGACATTTGCTTTTTTGATGGGGAAAAATAGAAAAGGGTGGAAGACCAAAATACTTTTTGGTGTTTTATCCTGTCTGTCACTATTGCTCGGCATTAGTTGTTTTGCTCTACCTTTTATTAATTATTTCGACACGATAGAGGGAGTAGCTTTCTTCAGCATTCTATTTGGCATATGTGGTTTGACTTTGTTTTTATTTCAACTTAAAACACATAACATATGGAACAAATTGGTCTTTGGATTAATGGGAATTGTATTGTGTAAATTGGTATTCTCACTTACTGTCTATCCATTAAAGCAACAAAAAAGCTCTTCTGCCACATTCAAAAATCACGCTAAAAACATTTTGAAAATCACTAAGGACGCTCCAATTCATCTATATTCGGAGTTTGACTTTTTTGACCATCACAAGATTGGAAAGTTTTATACAACCGGAGCTTATTTAGAGCTTTTGGGAAATCAATTAACCCGAAAAACATCAACATTCAAAGAAAAAGGATATTATATACTTCTTAAGGAAGAATTAAAAGGACAAAAGGTTTTATACACCATTGATAATAGAACAAGCTGCCTTGTACTGATTAAAAATGAAGAAGAGCATCCCGAAACTTGGTCGCATATCCCTGAATCGTCTGCCTATCAAAATGGGGTTCTTCGTTGATTCTGCCCAAGAACTTTACCCCGGTTTTCTTTAAAATAATTTCTTCGGTCGTAATATGCTCGCTCCCGCTAAAAATCACACCAATTTCAATATTCTTTTGTTGAAGCTTTTCAATGGTCAACAAGGTATGGTTTATGCTTCCCAAATAGTGCCGCGACACCACGATTACTTTGTAATCGGGCTGGATGATATCAAAAATAGTGTCGGTATTATTCAAAGGGACCAACAAACCCCCGGCTCCCTCTATCACCAAATTATTACTGGTCGCAGGCTCTTGTATCTTTTGTAAATCAATAGTAATTCCATCAATATCGGCAGCAGCATGCGGACTCATTGGCGTATTTAGAGCATAGCTATTGGCATGGACCACCGTTTTATCATTAGAAATAAAGTCCTTGATCTTATGGCTATCCGAATTATCCAAATCTCCCGCTTGTACTGGCTTCCAGTAATCGGCCTTCAATGCTTCGACCACAATGGCCGATGCTACCGTTTTTCCTACTTCGGTTGAGATTCCTGTAATAAATATTTTCATTTGGTCGGCCTTGTAATAAAGTTACATTGCATGCATTTATACTTGGTGGATTCAAAAAATGGGAACAACTTAAAAAAGACACTTTTACGCGAATAGTATATTTCCGATCTTTTAGCCTTACAATTGGGACAAACAATGGGCTCGCCATATTTGTCGGTAGCATAACTCCTGACCTCATCAAAAATTTGCTTTGCTTTATCCTTATCAGTGGAATACACCTGAAGACGAACACCTCCCATAGCACTACTCACCATAGAATAGGAGTTTATGGTATTTTCATCTTTTAAGAACACTGGTATGCCCTCTGCTTCCAATTTGCTTTTGATCACAGCAGCATCTGCAGGAAACTCGAACGTACCCAAAGTGAAAAATTGTTTTTTCATGCCGCACTATTAGTTTTCAACATTTGTAAAACAGTTGATATTTCCAGTTTTGTATTGAAAGCATGCAAACAAAACCGTAATCTTTCCTCGCCTTGCTTTACCGTTGGCGAAAGGATTGGTTTCACATTAAAACCAGCTCCCTGTAATTGCTTTGCTACATACTTTACCTGCTTATTTCCGGGTATAGTTGCGCATTGAATGGCAGAATTACTGGGTATAAACATATCGCTTATCCGTAAACGCTCAATTTCCTGTTTAAAATAATCGATATTTTGAAATAGTTCCGATAGAATCTTATTTCCTTCCTTTTGCAAACAATCGTATGCCGAAATAATGGCCGCTACAGAATGTGGGGGCAAAGCCGTTGTATAAATTAAACTGCGGGCAAAATTCACCAAATAAGTTTCCAGCTCTTTGGAACCTAAAATTGCTGCTCCATGGCACCCTATCGCTTTTCCAAAAGTTATGATTCTTGCAAATACTTTCGCTTCCAGACCAAGTTCCGAAATCAAATCGGAGCCATTACCAAAAATACCCGTGGCATGAGCCTCATCTACCACCAAATAGCAGTTGTTCTCGGCACAAAAAGTTGCCAATGCGTTTAAATTCGGAGTGTCACCATCCATGGAGAATACCGACTCGGTAACTACATAAATTTCTATTTCTCGTCCTGAATCTGTTCGTAGTGATATCAGTTTTCTTTCCAAGTCCCGTAAATCGTTGTGGGCAAACTTGATTCCTTTTGCATGGCTCATTTGGATACCATCTCGAATACTGGCATGCACCAATTCATCGTACAAAACAATATCCCCACGTTGGGGAACGGAAGAGAAAAAACCAACGTTGGCATCGTAACCCGAATTGAAAACCAAAGCTGCTTCCGCCTTGTGGTGGGATGCCAAAAACGTTTCCAATTCTTCATATAATGAATGATTTCCCGTAAGCAGGCGCGAACCGGTCGCTCCATTATTCTGGGCTTTTGGTTCAAGATTTCTATTCCGCGCCAGACCCAAATAATCGTTCGAGGAAAAATCAACCAAATCATTTTCCATCGGCAAACTCCTCAGAGTGCTTTCTTTAATCCGTTTTGATAGTTTATTTGTTAGTTTTTGGGGAAATTTCACCATACCACAAATGTAGTACATCCAGTTATTAAACAGTATCTTAGTCAATCTTAAACCTTTACCAAAAATGAAATTCCTTCTTTCTATTTTAGCTTTGTTTACCGGTTTTTTACTAACCGCCCAGACCAACACTTACAAAATTTCTTTCGAGAACGCAGTTCATCACGAAGCAGTTATTGAAGCAAGCTTTCCCAACTTGACTTCGGATAGGGTAGAGTTTCGAATGAGCAGGACTTCTCCGGGGCGCTATGCCCTTCATGAATTTGCCAAAAACGTTTACGGTTTCAAGGCTACGGACAGCAAAGGAAATCCTCTGACCGTTAATCGTCCCAACCCATATGCATGGGAAGTAAGTGGTCATGACGGCACTATCAACATCTCCTATATTTTGTTCGCCAATCGAGGTGGCGGCACTTATTCCCAAGTGGACGAAACCCATGCGCACTTGAACATTCCGGCCACTTTTATGTTTGCTCCAAAATTGAGCGAACGCAACATTGAGGTAACATTTAATGTTCGTGAAGACCTCGGTTGGAAGGTTGCTACACAACTTCCATTGGTTTCTGGCACTACCTATTCTGCCCCCAACCTATATTATTTTATGGATAGTCCTACAGAAATCAGCAATTTCATGTTACGCTCGTTTACCTTGGATGGGCAAACTATTAACCTAGCACTACACCACAATGGTACAGAGCAAGAAGCGGACACCTATTTTGAAAAAGTAAAAAAAGTGGTCCGAACACAAAAAGAAGTATATGGAGAACTGCCGGAGTTTGATTATGGAAACTATACTTTCTTGGCCTGTTATATCCCTAATGCCTCTGGTGATGGAATGGAACATAGGAACTCAACTATATTAACAAGTACACGAAGCTTGGCAAATGGAGGCATGGAGCGAAATATCGGAACTGTATCCCACGAGTTTTTTCATGCGTGGAACGTAGAGCGTATTCGACCAAAAAGCTTGGAACCTTTTAATTTTGAAGCAGCCAATATGAGCGGCTCACTTTGGTTTGCAGAGGGATTTACAAGTTATTATACAGGATTGATTTTATGTAGGGCCGGTTTAACAACACCAAAAGATTATGTAGAAGGTCTGGCAGGAACATTCAATTATGTCTGGAACTCTCCCGCTAGAGAGTACTTTAATCCAATAGAAATGAGTTATCAGGCTCCTTTTGTGGATGCTGCCACTTCCGTAGATCCTGTAAACCGTGAAAATATGTTTATTTCCTACTATTCCTACGGGAGTGTTTTGGGTTTGGCGTTAGATTTATCGCTTCGCGAAAAAGGGTTCAATTTGGATGATTACATGAAATTAGTATGGAAAAAATATGGGAAAGAAGAAATTCCATATACCATTCAAAACCTGCACGATGCTTTGAACCAATATGCAGGAAAAGCATTCGGGGATAATTTTTTCGGTCAGTATATATATAAAAGTGGTATGCCAAATTATAAAGAGTTGATGGCATCTGTTGGAGTAGCCTTAAAGCAGCCGGAAGCATCACCTTATTTTGGAGCGTATGTTTCCATGCGTGCCGATGAAACTGGTTACGCAATTCTCAGAAATACAAAAATTGGCAGTCCCGCATATAAGGCTGGTCTTGATAACGGAGATGTAATTCTAAGTATAAATAACAAGCCTTTGGTAAAGGGCCAATCTTTTGATGATTATTTAAAACAATTCAGTTTGGGAGAAGTTTTACTGGTGAAATTCAAACGATATGGCGAGGAGAAAACTACAAAAATAATTTTAACGCCCAGTCCCGATTATGCCTTTAATCTGATGGAAGATAAAGATGAAAAGCCATCGAAAAAAATGCTGGAACGTAGAAAAGAATGGCTTAAAGTGGAGTAAATGACAATATATAAACAAGCGGACACTTTAAAGGAACTAGAACAGATCCTGGATCTTCAACAACAGAATTTATCTAAAAATATAGGCCAAAAAGAAAGTGCAAAGGAAGGTTTTGTAACAGTGGAGCATTCTTTGGAAATGCTTAAGGCAATGAACGATGTTTGCCGGCACATTATTGCCTTGGACAAGGGCACAGTAGTAGGCTACGCGTTGTGCATGCACCCTAAATTTGCCGAAGATATCGAGGTACTGCGTCCTATGTTTTTGGAAATAGAGAAAGTTTTGACCAAAAAGAAGAACTACATGGTAATGGGACAGATTTGTGTGGCCAAAAGTTTTCGTGGACAAGGTATTTTCCGAAAGCTGTACCAAACCATGAAAGAGAAACTGCCCAATAGTTTTGATACGATTATCACGGAAGTAGATGGAAAAAACAATAGGTCTCTAGCTGCACATAAAGCTATTGGATTTCAAGAAATGGGGAGATACATTGCAGCGGACAAAGAGTGGGTTATTGTAATTTTATAACTATATTATCGTTATTCGATAATTTTATCTATATTTATTATCGAATAACGATAATAATATGAAAACAAACACTACCATCCTAACTGTGCTTACCTACATTGTACTGTTTTCTTCATTAGCAGTTTTAGTTAATGACATCAACAGCTTTTTTCAAGACAGAAACGAAAGTTTTTACCAATGGGCCAAAACCGCCTCTAAAGATGAAAGTTGGTCCACTACTAAAAATGCGTTGCAATGGAGCTATTTTTTCATAAACTCAGCTCTTTTTTTCCTAAAAGGATATCTAATCTATGGTTTCACCTATTTGCTCAATATTTTAAGGGAACTCGAGCTTGGAAACTATTTCTCTGAAAAGAATATTGCAGCTTTCAAAAAAATGGGCTCTGTATGTGTTTATTATGTTATCGCAACCGTAATTATAAGAGGTGTTCAAATTGCCATAAATAGAGATTCGCTCCATCTATTCAGTCAGTTTAAACAAGAACTTACTTTTTTAATTCCTTGTGGCCTTGCTTTTTACATATTGGCAGAAGTCTTTTACAATGCAAAAAACTTAAAGGACGAAAATGATTTAACGGTTTAGTACATGGGAATTATTGTAAACCTAGATATAATGCTCGCTAAACATGGGATGAAAAGTAATGAGCTTGCAGAAAAAATAGGTATAACAACGGCCAATTTATCTATTCTTAAAACCGGGAAAGCCAAAGCTATTCGTTTTTCTACATTAGAAGCCATTTGCGAGGCCTTGGATTGCCAACCCGGGGATATCCTAGAATATTCGGAAGAGAAATAAAAAAAGCCACTCAAATTGAGCGGTTCCTGCTAGTGATAGCGGCTCGTATCTATTTATTTTTTAAAGTATCTCAAAGAGCCTTGTATGTAATAATTGGTCAATATCTCATACTCATATTCGGCATAAGCCAAGGGGCTCGCGCAAGCGGGGTAATTAATCAATATAATTATATGTGTTTTATTAATTTGGAACTTAATATCTCTAATATTCTTTTCACTCGATATTTTTTCACTTCTTTGCCAAAACTTAATGATTCCTCAATGGATCAAAACTTTGGGATACTAATTTTAGGATATTCGTTCATTATACCCTCTTTCTCAAATAATTCGTAAATAGACATATTGCTGCTACCATCAACATTTTCTATTTGGTGCAATAAATTGAATGCCTCCAAAGTAAAAATGATACGCTTTTTACCATTGCATAACCTGATAGCGTAATCAGATACATCTTCAATTTCATAATCAGTATTGAGTACAAAATCTTTTGTAGCCTCAATCATGTCCTTTTGAAATTCCTTGTATATGAA
>JAAEZN010000148.1:0-2870 GCA_018222835.1 Algicola sp.
ATAGATTGTAACACCTATGACAGCACTGATGACATGTCCTCCAATCTGGTTACGTGGATGTGCCATAGGACTATGTATGCCTTCATAAATTAACACTCCTGTGGCACCAAAAGATCTAATAAGCATTATGTTGTCCGATTGGTCCATATATTGGCCCTGTAAGACACCGATACAGGCAATTCCGATAAAGGAATCCATGAAAGACCAAAGTTGTTCCTTGGGCTCCACTGAGGTTTCCCTATAAACGATATACCTCCCAATTCGATACCCTCGTTTGAAATTCTTTGTCCTTTCCATGTTAAAAGGGTCTATTGATTTATTATCATAATAGCACATTTTTAGTTGACCCGGTCACGCTGCCTGGATTCTCTACTAATGGCAAGCACCTTGACTTGTGAGGAGGTCACTTTGCAAGTGAGCAGCTTATATAAGTAGTCTACTTATTATCTTCCTTTAGCTTTATCCCCACGAAGTGTCATCACGGTGCTTGTTACCGAAGCTACGAGTTTTCCATTGGTCTTGTATATTTGACAAACATAACAACTAACTGTTTTTCCACTTTGTACTGGCTTGGCAACTGCTCTTAGTTTTTCTCTCCATACTGGACGAAAAAAATTAATTTTAAGCTCAATAGAAGCAAAACTCTCTCCTTCTCCCATCAATGTAGAATGTGCCGTTCCAATAGCTGCGTCTGCCAATTCACACAGAAAACCTCCGTGCACTGTTCCTTGTTGGTTACCGTGTTTTAAAGGGTCGGTTTCTACTTCAATAGTAGCAGAACCTACATCAATTTCAGTTATTTTAAAACCTAGGGTTTTGGAAATGGCTGTTGGGTAAGTCATAAATGTATGGTCTCCTTCTCCAAGATTTCCGTTGATCATTTTGTATATATACTTTACTATTGAAATAGTGTTCATGGGTTTATTTTATTTGTTTTGGCCAATTTTATCATTTGTATTTATCAGAATTGAAAATGTTAGAAGTGAAGTTGACAAATGAAATATTACGGATTATGGGCTGCCCTGCTCTAATATCGGCCTCCTTCATTTTGCAGTCTGGATCATTTGGTCAAGCCTTGTTGCCCATTTTTTTTCACTACTGATCAGAACGCTAATCATTGAAAACCGAATTTCATTGAAGCGCACTGATCAGTTGCATAGTTTTAATAAGCACTCTATTCGGACCAAGGAGAATTAAGAATACAGGAACAGAAGTTTTTATGTTTATACCCAGGTATCATATGGGCGCATACATCTGCCTTGATATTTCCAAAAGTAGTTTCAGTTTTATGCTTAAAGCCTTCAAAAAATTGAGGTATGATTTTCTTTTTAAAATCGGTTCTCGGGAAAGCACTGATAATAGCTTGTCTATCATTATCACTGATACTATCGTATTTATCGCCCATGACATCCATACCTACACCGTCATACATTAGCGCAACTTCGTTTTCCTTATATTCAGCTACACCAATTGTTGTATGTAGTGCAATGGTATCCCACACTAATTGTAGAGATTTGTTTGGCATACCGTGGCTTTTCAGAAAATCTCTAGCTGCATTAGCGCCATCTACCTCAAAGCGTTTGTCCGGACTACTATAGTGGGTTGTTAAACCCAAATCGTGAAATATTGAGCTTACATAGAGTAGTTCTGAATCATATTTTAAATTTCTCTGATTTCCAAAAATTGAAGAAAATAAAAAGACCCTTAAAGAATGATTATAAATGAAGTCATTACCGTGTTCTCGAAGTAGCTCGGTAGCTTGATTTGCAATTGTACTGTCAGGAATTTTAATGCTAGCTATAGCATGGTGTCTTGTTGCTTTCATAATAAATAACTTTTCTTCAAAAGTAGATATGGCCAGGTACGAAGAAAATGTCATTATATGCCACTTATTTGTCAATTTGTGTCATAACTGTTCTGTACTTTTTAGGAGGGAATCCCGTATGTTTCTTAAAAAAATGACTGAATTGATAAATGGATTGAAAGTTTAGTTGATAAGCAATCTCTTTCATAGGGGATGTAGTAAATATTAAATGATACTTTGCATCCGCAATCAGTTTATTATTTAAGATATTCTTTGGGCTGGTTTCTCCAATTGCCCGACATACATTTGATAATTTTTTTGGGGAAGTATTTAAAATGTCTGCATACTCGTTAACGCTCAAACGTTCATTTGATTTTTGTTCAACTTCCTTTAGGAAACTTTGATAAAGTTCTCTGTCAAAATCACTGAAAGAGCTGCCCAGTGCCTCATAGATGTTGGCCACCTTTATCATAATTATTTTGAGGTACGCAGCTAGCACATCTATTTTATTAATATAATATGATTCTTTAAACTCCGAGAGCAATTCGTTCATTATAGACCGCAAGGAATTGTATGTGCTTGTACTAAGTTTAATGCTTCTAAATGAAACTCCATCGAACAGTAAAGATTTACAATCATTATTGCTGGAAGGACTTCTTTCCCAGACACAATCACCAAATGAAAGTATCAATCCTTTTATCTTTGTTCCCTGGCCAAAACGGTAAACTTCGTTCTTAGGGATTAGAATAAGTTCACAGTCTGTTATTCGGTGAGTGTTTTCTAAAATGCTCAAATTTCCACTGCCTTTTTCTATTAGTATAACTTGATTATAGATAGAACATAGGTTTTTTTCATTCTCAAGAAACTCTTTTGTAATTGTTTTTATACAAAATGAATCTTGTATAATTGTTTCGTTGCGTAAGATAAAATCAGCCATAAAATAATTGTAGATACCCCGATCTTCAGTACAGGTATTCTACAAAACTAACATAATAATCAAGCTACTCTCTTAAATAGATTGATCTTTCATAGTCAACGGACTTATGTCTTCTTACATGGTTGTAAT
>JAAEZN010000148.1:2880-3483 GCA_018222835.1 Algicola sp.
TAACCAAAATACTCTGCCAATAATAGATATCCTACTTTGAGGAGTTCAGGTGGTTAAGCGATTGAAGTGGAGTGGTTTGGACTAGAATTGGTTATGCTGTTTCTGTTTTTCGAGGCCCCGAAAAACGACAAAGGCATTATCCATTATAAACTCTTTAAAATGTATAAGTCACGAATCTGTTTTAGGGATTTTAGAACAAGGACTCAAGAAGTACTTGCCAAAAATCCTGCTAAGAAAGCAGATGAGATGATGCTCCGTTGATAAAAGAACTTAATTCTTCGTATGATTCAGGGAATCAGTATTCGTCTATAACCTATTAGGAAGGGGTGACCATGCAGAAAGCCAAAAAAGAGTAACTATAATATTTGTGGAGACTCATTTCAGAAGAGATCTTCATTTTATTTAACGGTATTATATAGCTGTCAGATAGAGATTAAATTTACTGTTTTCAGGTTTGGCGCGGACTTTAGCAATAATGAGCTACACGCAGAGGGGAATTGAGATTATATTTTGTTAGGGGGCAGTTCTATTTATTCAATGATTGTTTTATAATATATGTTGTCCATTCACTGATACCTTTTCCTTTGTCGAATACTGTATAGC
>JAAEZN010000044.1:0-16466 GCA_018222835.1 Algicola sp.
AACTGGACCTTGGAACCAGTATCGTCATCAAAAAAGTCAAGACCTTCCCTGGGTCATTGATAAAGCTATCTGCCTACAAAAGCTACGATGACTATCTAAAAAAGAATTTTGACCAAAAAGGACGGTCTCATTTTGCCAAATGCCGAAATCTTTTGGACGAGTGTTTTAACATCCGCCACCAAGTATTTTATGGCTCCATAAAAGAAGAAGAATACCAGATAGTCTTTGATGCTTTTGAACACATGCAGTCCAAGCGCTTTAATCAAAAGGGGGTTCGGACAGGTACCGATCCAATGTTACCGGAATACCGAGAGAAAACTTTGGAACTTGTTCGTAATAAACAAGCTTGTATTTCGGTCATATATAATGAGGATAGACCCATTGCCATAAGTCTAAACTATATGCTCGGGAAAATTGTACATGGGTTTACCAAGACTTTTGATCCTGCCTATTCCAAGTTCAGTCTGGGAAACATAGAACTTCTTAATATCGTCTCTTGGTCTTTTGACAAAGGTTTTGAAGTACTCGATTTTATGAAAGGGGAATATAGTTACAAAAATAGGTTTGCAGATACTCCTTACCCCTTTTTGATTGAAACTATTTATCATAAAAACGGAATCGTGCCCCGCGTTTGGGGCTACTCCATTTTCTTGGGGTTTAAGCTTTTCTATTTTATCTATCAGGCTACAAGATTTGTTAAATCAGCCTATACCAAACAGGCAAAGAACATATCCAAGAATACGGTAGAAGTTCAGATAATCCCAATGGATAGTACTACCTTAGGAATTGATGGAAAGAGGGTATATTTCGATGAAATAAGCAGCCAACATATCCAAAGGGCCATTTGTGATTACTGTTATCGCAACAAGCAACCGATGTATGCTTTGAAATTTTATAAAAAAGAAGGCCATATACAAATGATATCCGATAAAGAAATTTTGAAATTTAAGGGCCTATAGTCCAATGGGCATGAAAGACAACAGGCAATGAAGAACATTTCATTTTTAGCGGAGCTGCTCGAAAGAGATAATATTGCAGAGCATGTAACATCTATCTCGCTGAAGGACGACCCTAACAGCATCTATCTGCGTACCGAAAATGAGCTGCAAACCAGTAGAGAAAATGTTCTTTATACCAATGTGCCCGGGTACTTGAGAATTTCCTTTTCCCAAAACGGACAAAAAAGACTAGAAAAATCAGTAGCCACCTTCGAGGGTTCTTATATTGATTTAAAAAAGTACGATAACCTTGACCATCTCTTAAAAAGTAAATTAAGTCCTAAAAGGGTGTCAAGGTTAAGAGCCTACAAGAGAACCTTGGAAAAAGTGTTCCCTATCCAATACCAATATTATTATGGCGAAATACAGGACCACACTTATGAAAAGCTGATGGATACCTTGAAACGGATGATCAACACTCGTTTCGATGAAAAACAAATGCAGTACATGGGCCTCTTTGAATGGAACCGATTCAAAGAGCACGGGAAAGAACTGATCCGGAAAAAAAAGGCATCCTTAATTGTCATTTATAATGATGATGAGCCTATACATATTTCCTTTAACTATATCTGGAAAGAATTGGTTTTTGGCTGTGTCAGGAGTTATAATATTGATTACTCCAAGTTTTATTTGGGGTATATCGATATCATGATCCAACTACAATGGTGTTTTGAGAACGGCTTCGAAATCTATGACCTTTTGCGAGAAAATATGGAATACAAACTTCGTTTTTCCGATCAAACCTATCTCTATGCCTGCCACATAGTCTTTGCCGATCGTGGGACCCTCTCCAAAGTAAGTGCTTTTATATCATGGCTCGCGCTCTCCCTTAAATTTGATGTGTATTATCCCTTCATGTCTGTATTGAGGACCATCTACCATAGAATTCCATTCATGCCCAAAAGAAAGAAAAAGCAAATCCAGCTCATGTACCAACTGGAAAAACTGAGCAAAGAACAATGGGCAAGAACGGACAAAGGAAAGTTTTCACAGATTCAAATCAATTCTGTGAACCAACCCCATGGGAAACGGGCCGTGTATCACTTTTTGTACCTTTCCAAAGAGAAACTGGAGCATCTCAAAATTTATACGAGTTTGGACGATGAACATACAATTATTTTGGAATGCCCCAACAATTTGGGAAAAGTCACTTTTAAAAATAGAGTGGAAAAACATGGGAAATAAGCCATCCAATAAAATTATCTTTTTAAGATCATTATTGGCAGAAGAAAAATTTCCTGATGCCATCGACAAGGTGTTGGATTCCAGAAACGGCCTTCCTCTTTATAAAAAAACCTTATCCAAACAATCATTGACACAAAGCGGAACCTTTATCCTTCAAGATGTGCCCAGTTATATGGACTTGATATTGGACCAAAATTATAAAAAACTATCTACAAGTGTAGTTTCCACCCAAATTACACATGTGGTCGAGCTCGACCGCTATTTGGACGGTAACCAATACATGGGACAACATTTTGGTCCAAAAACCCGGTCTGCTCTTAGAAGGTATAAAAACCGCTTGGAAGAATGTTTTGATATCCGATATGACGTATTTCAGGGCTCCATTGACAAAAAATGGTACAACGAAATATTTGATCGACTAAGGGTTCTCATGATCAGGAGGTTCAAAGAAAAGAACGAAGAAAACTATGAACTACCGCATCTTGATGAAATTAAATCCGACCTGTATCCCATGCTACAGCAAAATCGTGCAACACTTTTTGTAATTTATGCGAACGGGCAACCAATTAGTATCAGAATAAACATGATGAAGGATAAACTTGCCTTTTATATACTTAGTGCATATGATCCGGATTTTGATATTTTTCGCTTGGGAAAGTTGGATATGTGGCAGAATATTTCTTGGTTGATAGATCAAGGTTACTCAACATACGATCTCCTAAAAGGATATGACTACATCAAAGAAAAATGGTCGGACAGAACCTATGCCAACAATATAGTGTTTGTAAATGGGTCTTCAGATTTATGGAACTGGCTAAAGTTCCATTGTATTCCAACAAGTGTACGACTTAGGCACTCCATGGTCAAAAAATTAAAGCATATAGGATTGGACAAGGTTTTACATCAAATAAAAAAGTGGAAAAAAAAGCGTCTTAACAATGCCACTTACGAAGTTTTGCCCTTAGAGGGAGCAGAAGTGCCCGAAATGGTCCAAAAAAGTACTTTAACGAACCTAAAGGACCATAAATTGCTCATTTCACCACTTATTGAGCTTGCTTATAAGTATCGATGCCGTTTTGACCAAATACAAGTGTTCCAGCACGACAAGAGTTCCAAGGAATACTATATCCATATCAAGGGTCGTTACTATTTATTAAGGGCATATTGATGCTTTCCAAAACTACCGACCAATGAAAACAAGGTTTCTTCTTGACATACTTTTGGGCCCTTCCCATATCGAAGCGCCCGTATTTATGGGCAAAACCGATGAAGATGGAACCTTTCTGGTGTCATTGGTAGAAAACCAATATAAGGATGAGGCTTACGCCATTATCGATGTGCCAAACTATCAATCGGTAAAATTATCAGGAGCCCTTACCTCCCATAATAGGTTTGTTTCCCCCCTGTACCAAGGCTACTTGATCAATTTAGAAAAGTATAATGGTTTTGAGGATTATTTTAAGGATCGTTTCAACGCAAAAGGGGCTAGAAACCTAAAGAGGCAAGGAAAAAAGCTTTTCAAGGAAGTTTCCGCCCGTAAGGTCACTTACCACGGAAAAACCGAAAGAGCAACTCTGGACATGCTATTCGAGAGCTTGAATCTATTCCTAGAAACAAGATTTGAGCAAAAGGAAGTATCCAACTATGAAATACCGTTATTGCCGCTTTATAAAGAAATGTTCTACAAGTTACTTCCTAAAAAAAAGGCCGTGATTTTTTCCTTGCTCGACGGCGACGACCCCATGGCATTGGGCATTGGTTTTGTTTATGGCGACACCCTTTACCTTTTCAATATTGCTTATGATATAGCCTACTCTAAATATGGACCGGGAAACCAAATTATGATGGAGGCCATAGCTTGGTGCTTTAATATGGGTATTTCCCGTGTCGATATGGGCCGGGGAGACTTTTTACACAAAAGAAAATGGGTAAACTCCTTCTACACCTATACACAAATAGACCTGTACTCCTCTAAAAATATTGGCCAAAGATTAAGAGCTCTACTTTCTTGGACCTTGAACAACTGTCGTTTTTATGGCATCCTAATCCTAAAGAAGCTACAGGTGCACCAATTGGCCAAAAGATGGTTTATCTGGAAATACAGGGCTAAACAATTATTCAATAATAAAAACAGCCCTGCCACAAAAAATATACCTGAATCCAAGCCATGAGCAGTACCCAACACATAAACATCTTTCAGTCCCTGTACGAACGGGGGAGCTTGCCTATGGAGTTGACCCATTCAAAAATAATGGACACTTCTTTGCCAGTTGATGAATATACATGGACCAAACATGGAAAAAATGCAATTTCGTGCCGCTTAATGCCATCCTATCTTACCATTGATCGAACGAAATCCGAGTTTAATATCAAAACAATTGAGCAATACAATTGGGGATACTCTATCGACCTCTCCAGTTGTTCCTCCATCGACGGTTACCTTTCCTCCCAGTTCAAATCCAAGCCACGGAGTATCATTCGGCGCTATGTCAACAGGCTGGAAACCTGTTTTTCCATATCGTACAAATTGTATCACGGAGAACTCGAAAAAGAGACCTACGATTACGTTTTTGATACCTTAAGAGATATGATCCAGGCACGGTTTCTAGAAAGAGAAGAGACCCATAAGGAAATGTGGAGATGGGAAAAACTAAAGCAAGATACATTTCAACAAATCTTAAAAAAGCAGGCTTCTTTGTTTGTTATTTATGATGGTTCCAAACCCATAGAAATTTCCTTGAACTATCATTTGGGCCCGGTCCTGTTCAGTTCTGTATCTTCTTATGATCTAGATTACGGAAAGTTTGGTCTTGGCCACGTAGAAATCTACAAACAACTGGAATGGTGTATTTCTCATGAATATTCCTTGTTTGAAATGGGTGTTGGAGGAATGGATTACAAAAGAAAATGGAGCAATCATATCTACCGATTCTCGCACTGGATAATAACACCAAAAGAAAACTTGTTATTAGGATGGGTCGGTCAAATCGAATATTGGAAGATTTTGACAAAGGAATACCTGAAATCAAAAAAAGTGAACGAACTTCGAGATAGGATAACCGGGCTCTTAAATTTCGGCAAAACAAAAAAAGAGGTCATGGACGAAGTTGAGTTTTCAACAGCACCCACCAATGACCACATCGACCTTAAAACACTAATACCATTAAGCCCTAAGGAGGTAGAACAAGTCAAAGGGCTTAGAAAGGCCATTAACAACTTTCTTTACACCAATACCCTAGCCTATGCAACAATCAAGATCTATAGTGCTGATAATAGTGCTAGGCGTTTTTATATAATGTATAAAGACAAAATGCAAAATCGGTTCATTGAGCTTCCACGCATATAAAATCGAAGAAAATATCTGTTCGCATGGTGATTAAAAAAGAATCAAATAAATTATGTCGTCTAATTGGAGCATTATATCATAAAAATATTCCTCTTGACAAATTCTCTTTTTATTTTTAAGCCATATTGACAAATAAAAGAACAAGACTCGCTCCATTGGGGCCAAAACATCAAAAAGATAATAATAAACTCCCCCTATTGTCTTTTCCTGAATATAATTTTTATGATAGATCATTTTATACTTTTTGATATGGAACAGATTAAATCATTGAACCTTGCTCCATTATTGAACAACATTGGAAAACACAGGTAAAGCTTATGGACAAAAATGATCTACAAGTAGTACTTTTGACCAAAAGGGAACTACGGGAATATCTTCAATCCCCAAAGCAACAGCGAAAGTATCCATTGCCCTTTTCCCAAAACAAATCACAATGGCTTTTGAGCAAACCAGGACTTGATGAGAACGATCCTTTGGCCGTAATGGCTGTTTCTGGTGGCGAACTATTGAGTTTTGCCCATTTGGTTCCGGATTTTCTGTCATCATCGGGTCAAGGTAGTGGAACAAAGATTTTTTGGATTGTGCAATGGTGGGCAGCACCTTCTGCCAAAAGTACTGTTATATCCACTTATGTTTTTAGTGAAGCCTTACGTTTGAGCAATAACAGGGTATTGACCAAGGCCTATGAGGAAAACGCAGATACCTTTTATAAAAAGCAACCTTTCTCGGTTATCGCTTCCATGGATCGGCATACTATTTTTTTAGGGTTGGCCAAGGACATGGTAAACCAAAAACTTCGTTTACCCAATTGGTCAAGTCCAATAACACGTCTTATGGAATCCATTTCCATGAAATGCTATAATATCATCAATAGCTCGCGGGTAAATAAATTGACAAAGGATCTAGACCTAAGGTATATGAACCAATTGGATGGAGAAGCATGGGATTTTATTGAACCTTACCTCCAAAACGATCTGGCCGCAAAAGACTTGGATCAAGTAAATTGGCAGTTAGACCCCAATCAGTATGTATCAAAGCCATGGAAACATGGCAAAACAGATGGTTCCAAGATTAGGGGATTTGCGGAGAGAATTGGTATCGTCAGTTTCTTAGTGTACCGCAACGAGAAGGCAATCGGCTTTGTTTCCTTCCATTACATACACAGCACGGCCTATATGAAATATTGTGTTGCCAACAATGCCGACATGGCAGGAGTATGCGCTTGTTTGTACAAGAACTTATACGAACTGAACATATCCTATATATTCACGGACAATCAAACTCTGGCCGAGCATTTCACAAAAACATTATCTGTTTTTTATCAATATCGTCAAACCAAAAAATCCATGGCGCATAATACCTTGCACAAAGAACTGCAGGTATCCCATTTGGCCGAACAGGATGGACATTTTATATAACCTTGCAGCATGAAATTTCTTGAGACCCTTCAAAATTCCATAGAGGTACACAGTCACCGAAATGCATTTTTTATTAACGGAAATTATTACACCTATCGGGAATTGGGTGCGGCCGTTATGGCAATCAGGGTAGCCATACAAAAGGAAATACCCCTTTCCGAGAAATATGTGGGGCTAATCACCAATGATGACCTAGAAACCTACGCAAGCATTATCGCTCTTTGGTTCGAGGGAAAAGCATATGTTGCCATCAACCCTATATACCCCAGATCTAGAAACGAAGAGATTCTTGCACAGACCAACTCTGTCTTTGTACTGGACTCTTCTCCTTCACCGTATTTTGGAAATAGTTTCAAGGTCATAACAACCCATAATTTGGATATGGTCGATAACGATCACTATCCTTCCCCAAAGGAAGTAGGTCAAAACGATATTGCCTATGTCATCTTTACGTCTGGAAGCACCGGCATACCCAAAGGAGCACCGATAAGTTTCAAAAACCTGAATGGTTTTGCCAATGCAATCGATGAAAATCTTTCTTTTTCGCTGTCCGAGACGGACCGTTGCCTACAAATGTTCGAATTGACCTTTGACATGTCCGTGGTATCCTACCTTGCCCCTTTGTTAAAAGGAGCCTGTGTATATACCGTAGCAAAAGATAGCATCAAGTATTTTCAGATTATCAAATTGTTATCGGAACACCAACTGACCCTGTTGATCATGGTTCCCTCGATTATCCACTTCCTAAGACCTTATTTCAAAGAAATTCGAAGTGAGAGTGTACGATATTCCTGTTTTGCAGGGGGTAAACTCTATGGCGATATTGGCAAAGAGTGGAACGCATGTATCCCGAATGCCCAGATTATAAACTACTACGGCCCTACCGAGACCACTATATATTGTGGTGGTTATCTGTTTGATAAAGAAGGGAGCAACAAAGAAGAAAACGGAGTGGTGTCCATAGGCAAACCTTTTGACAATACAACCTATTTGGTCATTGATGAAAACAACAATGAAGTGGAAGATGGACAAACGGGAGAGTTATGCATTGCAGGGGAGCAATTATTCCCCGGCTATATACAAAATGAAGAAAGAAACAAGCTAGTTTTTTTTGAAAAACAGTACAATGGCGAACTTCTGACATTCTACAAATCCGGAGATATGTGCTATCGTGACCACGATGGAGATTACATGTACGTGGGCCGAGCCGACTTTCAGGTTAAGATAAGGGGGTTTCGGGTGGAACTGGGAGAAATTGAATACCACGTAAAGAAAAAATTGCCCGGTTTGGATATTACGGTAATCGATCTGGAAGACGGAAATGGGAATACCGAACTCGGTCTTGCCGTTTGTTCAAATGAACTGGACCTGGAGCCCACCCTCTCTTATTTAAAAGAAAGTCTGCCTCCATACATGATCCCAACAAAGTTCCTGTTTGTGGACGGATTGCCTCACAGTGTCAATGATAAAATCGATATAAAGAAACTTAGAACACTTTTTAAATAAATAGAACTAAAAAACAATGACGAACGACGAAAATATACTTGCTGAACTAAAAGAAATATTCATTGAGACCCTTGGTCATAATAATTTTGAGCTCGATGGCAACACCACGGCCAATGATGTTGATGGCTGGGATTCCGTAACACATATGATGCTTATTAACGAAGTTGAGAAAAAATATGACATGAAGTTTTCTTTAATGGACTTGATGGGCTTGGAAAAAGTAGCTGACCTGGTCAAGGCCATAGAGCAAAGGCATGCCTAAATCTATAAACTAGTCTGGAGCTCCAACTAATTTTAGGTCATGGACTAAAAGTTCCGCGATCAAGGTACGTCCATAATTGTTCCAATGCCTATCGTACACTAAAGTAGTATTACGGTCGGCATTGTTGAGCTTTTGTCCAAAATCGATATATTCAAATCCGTTGGTATCCAAATAGTCTATAAATAATTTTGGCGTGGTGGACACATCCATAAGTAAAACGGTCCTGTTCTTGTCATAACCGTACAAAGCCACCAAATTCTTAAAATTTTCAAGAAACACTTGGTCTTTTGATACGGCTTTATCTCTTGTTACCGGTTTTGGCGTGTTTCCTCCCTGTACCAGCATTCTGGTATCGTTTATCATATTTCGTACGGGTGTCAATGCCCCTATTTCCGAAAGGTACACCAATAGCTTACTCTTTTTAAGAATCTTGTTCAAAGGCGACTCCAAGTTCAATCTTTCATTTTGAACATAGTACTCTCCCCTATTAAGGTCGTTAGAGAATTTCATTTTGATATAAATACGATCAATAAGCTCAAAGTCCTCTCGGTAAGCATAGATCAAATGCATTTGGTCTGCCATATCATAACCTGCATAACCGTATTCGAATACTTTGATTTTCTCCCCAAGTTTCAATTCCATTTTTCTGCCTATGGAAGATTTATAGGGTTGATGGAACCCTTCGATAAAGGAATCCCCCACCAAAGCAACCTCATAACCATCTTTGGTAGGCTCAAATTCTTGATAGGAGTTAAACCCCGAATCATTTATATTATATCTTACAAAGTTCTGATTTCTATTACCGGTAACTGAATATCCCTCTTGATTGGGTCTCCATTTTTCCACCTGGCTTTCGTCCACAAAACGCGAAGGCTTGTCTTCTCCCAAATAAAACATCCTTACCAAGACCTCAAGGGAAATCAGGATGAGAAAAGCGTAAACCCCTAATTTTATGACTAACTTTTTCATGGTTAAAACTGGAAATAAATAAACGATCTATCAAACCCGCTATCATAAAACAATAGCATGGCAAAGATTACCAAGGTATATGCCAAAAAGCGAACAGCCTTGGACTTGAACTGGAACGGATTCCGTTCATCTCTCCGGATCCTATATTCATAAAGCACAAATACGGCCAAAAGAATAAAGTAATCCAACATACGATAACCATTGGGGTGCTCATAAGGCGCATAACTAAAGTCGCTGAATATCCTACCAATAAAGTTAAAGGAATCCGTCAAGGATTCGGATCTAAAGAAAATACGGGAAAAGGTAACGATACCAAAGGTAAGTACCAATTGCCCTAATTCAACCAAGGAAGGAAAAAGAGAATTCTCCCCTACCACATTGTTCTTGTACATGGTATTTCTTCCCATCAAAAATACTGGGATATAGGCCAGGGCATGGAAACCGCCCCAGAATATAAAGGTCCAGTTGGCCCCGTGCCAAAAACCGCTTACCAAAAATATGATACAGATATTACGAACGGCCTTGGATCGGCTTACACGTGATCCTCCCAAGGGTATATAAACGTAATGTCTGAACCATGTAGAAAGGGATATATGCCACCTTTGCCAATACTCAGCAACATTCCTCGAAAAGTTGGGGAATTTAAAGTTGGACATCAGCTCCACTCCGAACAATTTGGCCGTTCCTATGGCAATATCCGAGTAACCGCTAAAATCACCGTACACCTGAAAACTGAACAGTGTCACCCCAAGGATCAAAGTAGATGCCGGGTATGTTTCATGGTTCAAGAAAACATCGTCCACGATTGGTGCAATACCATCCGCTATTACCAACTTTTTAAAAAGGCCCCAAAGTATAAGTTTAAGCCCGCTAACTATTTGGTCGTAGTTAAAAGTCCTCTTATTGGTGATTTGGTGAAGCAAATTGGAAGCCCTTTCAATAGGACCGGCCACCAACTGTGGAAAAAACGCCACAAAAGTTGCAAAAGACAAAAAATCATGGCAAGGGCGTATCCTTTTGTAATAAATGTCCATGGAATAGGACATTGTTTGGAACGTATAAAAGGAAATCCCCACTGGTAATATGATCTTAAGTGTCCAAGTACTTTTAATGGAATATCCCAATAGTTCAAACAAATCAATAAAGGAATCGACAAAAAAGTTGTAGTATTTAAAGAACCCGAGCAGGGATATATTAAAGATGACGCTGACCCATAACCATAATCGCTGTTTGGATCTATCACCTTCGTTCTTGTAGATCATTATACCCACAAGATAATCCACAATTGTACTGGCGATAATCAAGAACAAGAATCTCCAGTCCCAGAGTCCATAAAAAAAATAACTCCCAACAAGAACAAGAGCGTTTTGAAGTCTTAATCCCTTACCAAGAACGAACCAGTACATGAGGAACATTATTGGCAAAAAAATAAAATATTCAAGGGAGTTGAACAACATAATATCGTCTTCCTTTTATTATTATGGCCTTTAAAATTTAGTGATTAAAAACTCAGATCTCCTATTTTTTGAATGTTTTTCCTCGACACAATAAACCCCATCGGCACACTCATTCACCAATTGTGTTTCCCCAAAAGCCTCATGGGCTATCCTATCTTTTGAAATTCCTTGGGAAACAACATATTCCACAGTACGATCAGCACGCCTTTCTGATAACCACTGGTTATATTTATCCGTTCCTCTTGAATCCGTATGTGCGGTAACCTTTATGGTCAAATTGGGTTCGTCCTCCATAATGGCGACCAGTTTGTCCAATATCTTTTTATCTTCAGTGGTCAAATAAGATGAATCAAACTGAAACAATACATTGCCCAACTCATTGATCTTGTTTTGAAGTTTTGCCCTTCTGGTTTCTTCGGCTTCACGTTCGGCCTTCTCCGCAGCAGCCAATTCCGCTGCTTTCTTCTCTCTTTGTAGTTGTTCTGCCAATAATCTTGCTTGTTCCTCTGCTTTGGCAATAGAATCCTGAACTCTTTTCTGCTCCTGCTCCATTTCCTTTAAAAGGGCCAGTTTCTCTTGTCCTTTTCGTGAGAGCCCCTTTTCCATATTGAATCGATAGGCGACAGCAACAGCATGTTGGATATGGTTCGTAACGTTTTGGGTATTCATGGCCCATTTTCCAGTTGAACTAAAATCAAGGCCCCAATGATCCGAAAACCATGTCCTAAAACCCAATATTCCATTGTAAGTTCCCCTGCCCTGGTTGTTGGCATCGGTATATCCCACTCCAATCCCCACATATGGGTCAAAAAAACCAGTATGTCCCAAAATCATGTTCAGGTCATAACTGATGCGAAGATCAAGTCCCCAATAATCAATGTCTTCGGTCAAAATTAGTTCATCAACCTCTTTTCCTTCCCTATATTTATTATAGGAGCCTATAGCTTCCAGTCCAACTCCATTCTTAAAGTACCTTCCCACACTCAACCGTGATGGGTAGGGAGCAATGTTCCATGCCGATCTTACATCAAAAATTTCACGGAACTCGTCTCCGGAGTCATCTACGGCATTTGTACCCAAGGAAACCATCCAATAACTATGGACTATACTATCTCTTTTGGTCAGTTCGATGTCTTGGGCAAACCCAAGGGCGAAACCAAACAACGCAAGGAGCATCATGGTGGGACGTAAGATATGCATGACTAAGGATTTGAGGTTTTAAGGATTCAAAGCTATAGCAAGCTTATATGAAATGGAACTTTGCACTTTTAAGTGCGTTTATTTTCGATAACAGGCAACAACTATTTTGTAAACCTTAGTCATCTACCCTTTGAAAAGTGAGGGGCTTATCGACCAACGGTAATTTGTACAGGTAAAATGGAAAGTTTACGGATTGAACTTTTGTCCCTTCTTTATTCTCCTTTTCCAAAACTTCCAAGGCAATCGTGATTTCTTGATCGGTCTCCTTTAATTTAGATAGTACTGGTGATTTTTCTCCTTGTTGTTCACCCAAACAAATCAAAATCAACATTTCTTTGGAAAAATCAACCATGGGAACGGGCAGTCCTGGTTTTCGAGTCTTGTTGATTTCCCTATAAAATTTATTCAAGGATTTCACATCTCGAATTACCCGGGTCTCAAAAGAGTCAATAGAGGTAAAATCGTTATAATCCAACAACACCATACCTTCCATGGACTCTCCCACCGGAGTATGCCCCTCTTTTTGCGCTTTGCAAGAGAGTAAACAAACAATCGCTATGAGATATAGATATTTAATGCTAAAAAGTATTTTTAAACCGTGATTTATATGCTTTTTCATAAAGCTCTTCATACAAAGGCAAGATATGGACAATATCAAACTTCGATGCTACATTGAATGCGTTTTCCTTGAACTTTTTTAAAGTTTCATCATCCTTTAAAATATCTATTCCCTTTGCCGCCATGGTTTCCACATCACCTACATCTGCCATGTATCCGGATACACCATCAATGTTTACTTCTGGAATTCCTCCCGTATTACTGGAAATTATAGCTACTTTATTGATCATGGCTTCCAAAGCTGCCAATCCAAAGCTTTCGGTTTCCGAAGGCAGCAAAAATAAATCTGAAAAACAAAGGATCCTATCGATCTCGTTACTATTGCCCAAAAACAACACCTTATCCTTGATTCCCAATTTATCGCACAAATCTTCCGCTTTTTCCTTTTCAGGACCTTCGCCAACCATAATAAGTTTGGCCGGAATTTCTTTCTGGATCTTATGAAAAACCTTTATTACGTCTGGAATACGCTTTACTTTTCTAAAATTACTGATGTGCGTAATAATCCGTTCGTTCTCCTTCGCCATCATCGACCGCTGACAATCTGTATAATCCTGACTGTATTTTGAGCTTTCTATAAAGTTTGGAATTACCTCGATTTCTTTTTCAATATCAAACAATTTCAAGGTTTCCTCTTTCAGGGCTTCGGAAACGGAAGTTACCACATCGGATTTGTTGATACTAAAAGTAACTGCAGGTTTGTAAAATGGGTGTTTGCCCACCAAGGTAATGTCCGTTCCGTGCAATGTGGTGATCATAGGTATAAAAATACCGTACTCCTGAAGCATCTTTTTTGCCATATAGCCCGCATAGGCATGCGGGATAGCATAATGTACATGCAACAGTTCAATTCCGTGGAGTTTGATGGTATCTACCAATTTGCTCGACAATGCCAGCTCATAGGGTTGATAATGGAACAAAGGATATTCTGGAACGTGCACTTCATGAAAATGAATATTGTTTCCCAAAAGTTCCAAGCGAACAGGCTGCCGATAGGTGATAAAGTGTACTTCGTGACCTCGTTCTGCAAGGGCAATGCCTAGTTCCGTGGCTACAACACCACTACCTCCGAACGTTGGATAACACACAATAGCTATCTTCATAAGACAAATCTAAGTCAATATTTGATACTTAATTGATAATGGAATCATAAATAGCTTGTTGAATTCGAGTTCGCAGTCCTGATTTTATCAATAAAGTATTGGTCGCAGTGGGATAGGTCCTATTGGATAGAAAAACATAAACGATTTCTTCATCCGGATCGGCCCAAGTATATGTTCCCGTAAAACCACTGTGTCCAAAACTATTTCTGGAAACACAGCCGCATGTTGGTCCTTTCTCCTCTAACTGGGGCTTATCGAAACCTACGCCCCTCCTCACATTTTTATTGCAAAAATAGCAGGTATTGAACCGCTTTACAGTACGCGCGTTAAAAAACCGATCGCCACCGTAGTATCCTCCCTGTAAATACATCTGCATAATTTTTGCTACTTCGTTTGCCGTACTAAAAAGTCCAGCATGGCCTCCTACCCCACCTTGCATGGCCGCACCCATATCGTGTACGTAGCCCTGCACCGTTTGATATCTAAAATAGTCGTCTTCTTCCGAGGGAACTATCTCTTCCTTGGAAAATTTTTTTAATGGATTAAATGTAGTTCGTTGCAATCCCATGGGAGTGTACAAAAATTCATCCACTAACTCGTCCATTGATCTGTTTTGCTTTTTTTCGATGTATTCTTTAAACACATAGTAACCCACATCGCTGTATCGGTATCTATTGGACTTTAAGCTCTGTCTGCCAATTCTATTATAAATTGAATCCTTAAAGGACCTGGTTAGGTATAAATGTTCGGCTACTTTATAAGGAAAAGCTTCGGAAGGATTTTGTCTATAAAACTCGTTGGAAGGCTTACGTTCCTTGTTCAAGGTATCCAGATAAAAAGCAATCCATGATGGTAATCTACCGTAATGGGATAGGGCCTTTAGGACTGTAACATCCTTTAATTCCGTGTCCTCATACTCAGGAATTAAATCTTTGAAGGTGTCGTTCAAAGCAATTTCCCCTTCTTCCTCCATTTTCATGATCATGGGCAAGGTAGAAAGAATCTTTGTCAACGATGCCAAATCATAAATGGACTCTTCTGTAATATCTTTTTCCGATTGATACGTTGGCTTACCAAAATTCTTGTTGTAGATAACCTTACCCCTACGGGCAACAAGAACTTGCGCCCCTGGAAACATTAACGAATCCAGTCCGTTTTGTACCAAGGTATCTACTTCTGCCAACATTTCGGAACTCATGCCTACCCGCTCTGGGATACTGTACCCCAATCTTTGTATGGGCTTTACTTCGACCCCGGTACCTACTGGGAAGTCATCATGTGCCGATACTGGCAACTTCCCTGATGCTCCAATAGCCCCAAAGATAACCTCGGCTACTTTTTTCTGTGCAATTTCACTGTTCTGATAGCCTACCACTACCCCATCTATCTTATCAAAATTTAAGATATCCAACATAGCATAAGGTCTGGCAAATAGAGACAAAATTGTGTTACTTGTGCGTAGTCGGGATATCTCCTCCAACCAAAACAGTTCGTTTTTGGAGAATTTATATCCTTTCCATGGGCTCTTATTGCTTTTATGGAACCCAATAATAACCAAATTGTATTCTGCCAGTTCCTTTTTGTATGCAGCAATATCCTTGGCTTTAATATGGGTTACTTTGTAAAATCGGTTCAAAGCTGTGTAAAACGGTGTTCCATCATCATCCCCAAAATGCACATATGCAATTTTTTTATTGTCCAGTTTTTTAATGGGCATCAAGGAAAAATTGTTTTTGGCTACCGTTATGGCCCCTTCAATGGCTTTTTCGTAAACCACATCGTTTTCTACATCATTCAGGTCTTTGTACAAATTTTCCAATTCCACAGGTTTGTAATTGTACAAACCTGCCTTGTATTTGGCCATCAAAATTTTCTTTACCGATTTAGCCAATCGCTCTTCCGTAAATTCCCCGTTGGTGTATGCCTCAATAATTTTTTCTTTGGCCTTTATTACATTCTCCGGCATTAAAAGCATATCGTTACCTGCCAAAAACGCTTGTAATTCAACTTCTCCCTCTGGGGCAAATTGGGAAACAGCCTTCATATTCAGGGCATCGGTCAATACCAATCCTAGAAATCCCATTTGGTCTTGCAAGACATCGGTCACTATACTTTTGGAAAGTGACGAGGGGTGTCCTTCGCGTTCCTCTAAACTGGGCACACTCAAATGTGCTACCATGGTAGAGCTCAATCCGCTTCTCATCACATTTCTAAAGGGGTATAATTCGATAGTGTCCAACCGTTCCAAAGACGAACTGATGATTGGCAATGATTTGTGCGAATCGATGGCGGTATCCCCGTGCCCGGGAAAGTGTTTTCCGCTGGAAAGCACCCCTGTTTTTTCCATACCACGAACAAATGCCCTACCTTTCTCCGCCACATTATTTGGGTATTCCCCAAAGGA
>JAAEZN010000044.1:16476-26660 GCA_018222835.1 Algicola sp.
GAACGATTTCCAATAATCGGGTTCTTAGGGTTGTTGTTCACGTCCAAATCCGGTGCAAAATTAATATGTACCCCCAAACGTTTTGCATGTTTACCAATTTGGTAACCCACACTTTCAACAAGGCCGCTATCCTGTATTGCCCCCAAGGTCATGTTCCATGGAAAGGCATATGTGGAGTCCAATCGCATGGCCATGCCCCACTCCGCATCGGAACCAACTAGCAATGGTACTTTTGAAACTGCCTGATATTCGTTGGTCAATTTAGCTTGTTGCACCGGTCCTCCGACCAAAAAAATTACACCGCCAATACCATGTTCTTTTACAAGGTCTTTTATTTTATCGGTAGCTACTTTATTTTGATTGGATGCCACACTAACCATGAACAATTGCCCAATGCGTTCCTCGAGCGACAAATTTGCATATGTATTTTCGACCCAGGCGTTTTGGGCCAAAGAATCTTTGACAACTAGGGGATTATACTGCCCTTGGGCATGTAAACAAATCAGTAGGAATAGGAAAAGGTTAAGGATTATCCGCATAAATTTCTTGTCTGAGGCTCAAACTAAATACCGATAAAAGTATTGCATTTCATCGAGGAACGTTGTGAAAATTAAGATAAAATAAGGGCTGTCTATACAAATCTTGAGTGCCAGCTTTCACTAGCGGGCACTTCCCAATTCTCTAGATACTCCTGCTTGGTGGCGACCAAATTGTTGAAAACTATGGTGTTCGCGGACACGGATTTTGCTTTGGCAAGCTTTTTAAAATCCTTTAATGGTTTGTAGGCGATATATTCACCTTGCTTAAAGGAGACATTCATCCGATCTAGCAATTCCACGTTATATTTTTTCTCCAGACTTTGGATAAAATGCACCGAGGCATCTATGGAACAACCTGAGGCACTAGCATTGGTTTGATCTAGGCCAATCACCAAAAATCTTTTGTATTTGATTTCAAAACCAGCGTGTAAATGACTACCGTGTGCAGTCCATTCTTTCAAGAAATCCACCACACTATTTTCCAATTCAGTCAATTCCGCGTCTGTAAAGCTTCTATTCGCCTGATAAATCCAAATTCTTGAATGATCTGGCAATTCATTAAAATCCACTAGCATATTCTCTATCTAAAAAATGGTCTTGAACTATTTTGATTCAATTATTCTACAATCCTTGGGAATTTGCCAATAACTCGGCTACATCCATAACTGTTACGCTACCTTCTTTTTCGTGTGCTTTGATACCGTCCGTCATCATGGTGTTGCAATATGGGCAACCTGTGGCAATTATATTTGGATTGGTCTCCAAAGCATCCTGGGTACGCATCACATTAATGTCCATATCGCCTTTTTCGGGCTCCTTGAACATTTGTGCCCCGCCAGCCCCACAGCATAGGGCTGTTTTTTTATGACGTTTCATTTCTACCAAATCCGCATTGGTTTTTGCAAGAACTTCGCGTGGTGCATCAAATACGGAATTTGCCCTTCCCAAATAGCATGGGTCATGGAAGGTTATCCGTTTGCCTTTATATCCCTCTCCGGTTATACTTAAGCGGCCGTTATCTATTAGTTCCTTTAAATATTCGGTGTGATGGACCACATTGTACTTTCCGTCTAAATCCGGATATTCATTTTTGATGGTATTATAGGAATGTGGGTCACAAGTCACAATCCGTTTTACTTCGTAGCCGTTCAGCAATTCAATATTCATCATCGCCTGCATCTGAAACAAAAATTCGTTGCCCGCTCTTTTTGCTACATCCCCAGTGGAGCTTTCTTCGGTGCCCAATACAGCAAAATCAACTTCTGCTTTGTTCAATAGCTTCACAAATGCCCGGGTAATTTTTTTGGCACGATCATCGTAACTACCTGCAGAGCCCACCCAAAACAAAATTTCGGGCTGCTTTCCTTCGGCCATAAACTCCTGCATGGTCTTAACCTTCAATTGTTCGCTCATAGTCTTAGATTTATTCGTTTACCCAGTTTAAACGGTCCATTTGGTTGTAAGGCCATGGTGCTCCGTTGTTTTCTATATTGGACATCATATTGTTCAATTCGGTTGGTGCTGCTGATTGCTCCATTACCAAATATCTTCTCATTTCCACAATTATGGACAAGGGGTCTATGCTTACGGGACAAGCTTCCACGCATGCATTACAGGTAGTGCAGGCCCACAATTCCTCGTGACTGATGTAATCGCCCAACAACTGTTTTCCGTCCAGAACAAACTCTCCTTTATTGGCATCCATGTTTTTACCTACTTCCTCCAAACGGTCGCGCGTGTCCATCATAATTTTTCGGGGCGATAATTTTTTGCCTGTTTGATTGGCAGGGCATTCCGAGGTACACCGTCCACATTCGGTACAGGTATATGCATTCAATAGTTGCACCCAGTTTAGATCCATCACATCCGAGGCTCCAAATTTTTCTGGTTCTGCCGAATCATCTTCTGCTGGTGCAGCGAATGGGTCCGCACTGGGGTCCATCATCAACTTTACCTCTTTTGTAACAGATGCCAGATTATTGAATTGTCCTTGTGGCTTTACTTTTCCATAATATGTATTCGGAAAAGCCAGTAGGATATGTAAATGTTTTGAGTAATAGAGGTAGTTCAAAAAGGCCAGTATCCCCAGAATATGGATCCACCAAGCGGTTCTTTCCACCATAATCAAGGACGATTCGGATAGCCCTTCCATTAATGGTACAATAAATTGGCTTACTGGAAATGATCCTGCTTTAACGTAATGGTCCGCTCCCAACTGCTGTAGTTGAAAATCCGCAGCGTTCATGGTAAGGAACAAGGTCATTAGGACAAGTTCGATATATAAGATCATGTTACCGTCCTTTTTGGGCCATCCTTTCATTTCAGGTTTTACAAATCGTTGAATTCTAATAATGTTCCTACGTATCCAGAAAATTACTACGGCAACAATTACCAAAAGGGCCAGCACTTCAAAAGAACCGATCAAAAAATTGTACGCAGAACCAAGTGGAGCAAATAGTCTGTGGGTCCCTAAAAGCCCGTCAAGGATAATCTCCAACATCTCAATATTGATGATGATGAACCCGACATATACTATAATGTGCATTATTCCCGCTATGGGCCGGACTACCATTTTGGTCTGTCCCAAAGCTATCCGAACCATATTTTTCCAACGTTGTGATTTGTTATCGCTAACATCCACATCTTTTCCAAGTTTAATGTTCCTGGACAACTTTTTAACGTTGCGGGCAAAGAACCCAATCCCTAAAACTAGGGCTATTGCAAATAATATATTGGGCAAATATTCCATTATTGATTCTCTTTTTGTTCAGTTGTATCGTTTTCTTCAGCCGGGTCGTTTTCGGGAAGGGTGTATTCTTTTTGTTTTTTACCAAATACGGAGACATTTACGTAACGCTTTGGATTAAGCCTAAAGTCTTGCAACAATAAATCCAGTTCTCTTGATGCTTCTGCCAGGTTGTTGTACAGGGCATCGTCTTGGTGCAACTTGCCCAGAGACCCCTCGCCTTGTTCAATTTTTGAGAGTATCGTGTTCAATTTTCCCACCGTGGTCTGAAATTCGGCAAGTGTTCCTCCCAAGTCCGCACTAACTAGAGAATCTGATAGTTGTGAGAAATTAGTGGTAATGCGGTTGACATTTTTCAAGGAACTATCCAATTGTGTTTTGTTATTTTCCAACAATGCATTCAAATTATCCGCACTGCCCTTAAATGAACGAACCAACTCGTTTAGGGAAACAATGGTTTCCTGAAGTTTTTTCTTGGTAGGATTATCCAATATTTGGTTCACGTTCATCAATAAGGAGTCCGCATTGGATACCGCTCCTTCAACTTTCATTTGTAGTGGCGTCAGTTTTTGCTGTACCAATTCCGTAAGACCTGGCTTTATCTGAGACTTTAATGTGTCGCCGGATTTTGCCATGGGGGCTTGATCAAAAACCGGAACGATCTGCACTCCTTTACCTCCAATAATTCCAGTATCAAAAAGTTCGGCAACACTGTTTTCGGAAAAATCAAACTCATTATTAATGGATAGAGTAACCAATAGTTTACCAGAACTGTCCTTGAAGTTGATACTGGTCACATTGCCCACATTATATCCGTTAATGGAGACCTGGGTACCGGGCTGCAATCCACCTACGTTATCGTAAACGGCATAAAAAGTCTTGTTGTTTTCAAAAAGCGGAGAGGATTTTAAGTAGCTCAGCCCAAAAATAAAGGCTACGATGCCTGCAACTACAATAATCCCAGTTTTTACTTCCCTGGATAGTTTCAAAAGATTCGGTTTATGGTTAAAACAAAATTAGGAATAATTTTCACACTAGATTCTTTGTTGCGTATCTACTTTAAAGCTTCGGCTATGGTAACCCTTACCCCATTTTTATATGCCACTATGTACGATGTGGTGTAGCCTTTGGCATCCGCCTGGCGTTTTAACTTTTTTGCCTCATCAAAAGTACTGGCATTTCCGTACATGTACCTGAACATATTTTTGTATGGTTCCTTGGACATATCACTCAACCCATTAAAATTATTGGCGGTCAACGGTATGGTTTTTCCACTGGCCATTAATTGTACTTTGAACACAACACCTGTACTCTCAGGCTTCTTTTCGGCAACTACCTGTTTTTCTTTTGTTGTATTTGATGGTGTTGTGGTTTGGTTTACCTTGGGCTTTTCTTCTTCTTTTTTAATCTCCTCCGGAATATTCACGGCCACCTTTGTATCTTCTATTTTAGGGGTTGATGCACCCGAAGTGGCTATAAAGCCCATATCTTTTTTATAGGCCAATATGGCGTCGGCGATTGTCTTGCCCATCTCATTCTGTCCCTTTTTTGAGTTAAGATAACTTCCCTCGTTTTTGTTGGTCAAAAAACCAGCCTCTATCAAAACACTGGGCATAAAGGTTTGATGCAATACGATAAATCCGGCCTGTTTCACTTTTCTATCCTTTCGTTTAAGTTTGACCGTAAAATTATCCTGAAGCTTTTTTCCCAAAAGAATGCTCTGGTCCAAAAACTCCTCTTGCATTATGGTCAGCCCTATTACCGATTCGGGAGAGTTGATATCATATTCTGCATATCGCTGCTCATAATTGTCTTCCAGATAAATAACGGAGTTTTCCTTTTTGGCCACTTCAAAATTCTGACGGTTCGCATGTAACCCCAAAACATAAGTTTCCGTTCCATAAGCATCCGAATTGTGCGCATTGCAATGTACTGATACAAAGAGGTCTGCATTGGCCTGATTGGCAATCTGCCCCCTTTCGAACAAATCCACGAAGGTATCATCATCTCGGGTGTAAACCACTTTTATATCTGGCTGCTTTTTGAGTTCTTCCCCAATTTTGAGCACAATTGCCAAAGCTATTTTTTTTTCCAAATAGCCATTACCGATGTTTCCCGGGTCGTGGCCACCATGCCCGGCATCCAGTACCACGACAAATTTATCCTTGATTTCAACCTCGGTATCATTTTTGTTGAAAGAGGTCAAAGGGAGGACCAAAAGAAGAAAAATTAAAAATGTCAACCGACTATTATTCATAAGAACTAAGTAATTAAAGCGTTCTGTATTGGTTAAAAATATTGTAATCCCCAATAAGTAGAACAAAAAATATATGTAAGTTTGACCCAAAAACTGGGCCGACTAGCACAAAAATAGGATTTATCACGTTGCAACCAAATAAACATTTTCTACTTTTCCTATTTGTTCTTCTTTGTGGCATAGCAACCTTAAGTGCTCAGGAAGACCTTATTAAACCTTTGCCCATTAAGGCATCAAAGGATACTATTATTGCCCCATTGTTACCTCCCAACATCCTGAACGATTCAGTTCGGGTCGATTCTGTAAATACAGATACCGTGCCAAAAAAACAGCCTTTGCTACTGGATAAAATCCAATACAAAGCCAAGGACTATGTTAAATTAAGCCAAAAGGACAACAAAATTTATCTGTACGATGAAGCTGAGATCTTTTATCAGGATACGGAACTAAAAGCCGGGGTCATTGTAATGGATTATGTGAAAAACGAGGTCTATGCCGGTAGAATGAAAGATTCTTTGGGCAATTACTCGCAGTTGCCATTTTTTAAACAAGGTGATCAGGAGGTTCGCCCCGATTCCATTCGTTTTAATTTTGACACACAAAAGGCATTAATCTGGAACTCTCGTACAGAACAACAGGCGGGATTGGGACAATTGGGAAGCGATGCCATGAAGGTGTATGCCCAAAAAACCAAAAAGGAAAACGATTCGGTCTATTTTATGAGCGAAGGCAAGCTCACCACCTCCAGCGACACGGTAAATCCCGACTATTATATTAGGGTGAGAAAAGCCAAATTTGTCCCTAAAAAGAAAATAATTGCGGGCTATAGTAATATGTACATAGCAGATGTACCCACCCCTATTGCATTGCCTTTCGCCTATTTTCCGTTGACCACGGGCAGGGTTGCAGGAATATTGTTCCCGACCTTTGGTAACGATCCCAATAGAGGGTATTTTATCCAAAACGGCGGTTACTACCTTCCGATCAGTGAATATGTAGATTTGAGTATCACAGGAGATTATTACACCAATGGCAGCTATGGTCTCCAAGGACAATCCATATACTCCAAACGCTATAAATTCAGGGGGAACATAAATATTAGCTACGAAAATCTTGTAACCAGTCAAAAAGGGTTTGATGATTACAGTAGAAGTAGCAACTACAACATTCGAATATCGCATTCGCAGGATGCCAAGGCCAGTCCAAACTCCCGTTTTTCAGCATCGGTAAACTTAGGGTCGAGCCAATATTACACAAACTCCCTAAACCAAATAAACCGGAACAACTCGCAGACGAACACCTTTGCGTCGTCCATTAGTTACTCCAAAACTTTTCCCGAATACCCCTCTGTTAATACAAGTTTAACCGTTAGCCATACACAGAATTCGAGAACTCAGGTCATCAATATGTCCTTGCCAACTTTTCAGGCAAGCATGGAACGTATCTATCCCTTTGTAAAACGGGACGAAATCAAAAAAGGAATTTTTGAAAATATCAATTTCCAGTATGATGTAAATGCCCAAAATAGCATTACCACGGACGAGGAGAACTTTTTTAAAAGTGGTATGTTCGATGAGGCACGTGTAGGGGCCAGACATAGAATTCCGATTGCCACCAATTTTAAGTTGGCCAAATATTTAAGCGTGAGCTTAAGTGGTAACTACGAAGATATCTGGACCATGAAAACCGTCAGAAGGCAGTATGATGCCGAGGCGGCACAAGTAGTAACGGACACCATAAACGGTTTTGACCGATTTAACCGATACAGTTTAGGAACAAGTATCGGTACCACGGTTTACGGAACCTGGAACTTTGGCGAAGACAAAAAAATACAAGCCCTGCGCCATGTAATGCGACCTTCGGTCAGTTATAGTTACACTCCATCTTTTGAGCAGTTTTACGAAACTTATACCGATGGTGAAGGCGAAGAAGTTCAGTACACTCCTTTTGAAACCAGTATATACGGTAGGCCATCGTTAAATAAGGGGAGTTCTTTGAGTTTTTCCCTCCAAAACTCTCTCGAGGCCAAGATAAGGGACAAGGATTCCACGGCAACAGAACCTCGAAAGGTGAAGATATTGAGCAACCTTTCTTTTAGTGCCAACTACAATTTGGAAGCAGATTCCTTAAAGTTGAGCCCTATTAGCATGAATGGTGCTACCGAAATCATTAAAAACGTTCCGATAAATTTTGCAGCTACGTTCGATCCATATGCCATAGACAACAACGGCCGAAGAATCAATACCCTAAATATTAAAAATGGCGGTGGACTTGCGCGTTTGACTTCGGCAAGAATCAACACTGGTTTTTCCTTAAACAGTGAAATGTTCCAAAAAGGTGGTAGCAAGAAAAAGGACGACACAGACAAACAATCCGACTTTAGCGACAATCCTTTTGCTATGGATGATATCCGTGGAGATGCTGGTTCTCGCTTTAATGACAGAGAAAACTCACGGAACAAGAACGACCAAGATAACGAAGACCAACCCATTTACAATAATAAACTGCCTTGGGACGCCAGGTTTACCTACGTTGCATCATACAACAACTCAAACAGACAAAGCGAGATTACCAACCACTCACTCATGTTCTCTGGAAACATTCAGTTAACGCCCAAATGGGAAGTCGGCTTTAACTCTGGATACGATATTAAAAATAAAGGGTTTACCGATACCCGTTTTGCCTTTAAACGCGATTTGGGGAGTTTTAGATTAAGCTTTGACTGGACTCCGTTCGGTAGATTTGAGCGCTGGTATTTCTTTATTGGTATAAAGAGCTCTATTTTGAGCGATATTAAATGGGAAAACAGAAGTCAACGGTAAATCACGTTGATATTTTATACCTTCAACACAAATAAAACCTTCTTGAATGAAAAAGATAATAAACACTCCAAAAGCACCTGCTCCCATTGGCCCATACAACCAAGCAGTATTGATAAAAGATACACTATATATTTCCGGTCAAATTCCGATTGATCCCGCCACAGGAAATTTGGTCGAGGGAGATATCCAAAAAGAGACCAAGCAATCCATGGAAAATTTAAAAGCTATCTTGGATGAAGCGGGCATGACCTTTGAGCACGTGATCAAGACCTCGATTTTTATTAAGGATATGAACCAGTTTGCTCAAATCAACGAGGTATATGGCACTTATTTTGATGCAGATACCGCTCCAGCTAGAGAAACAGTGGAGGTTGCCAACCTTCCCAAGTTCGTGAATGTGGAAATATCTATGATCGCGGTTAAATAGTTTCTCTGTGGAACTCGACAAGACCTTCAATGGGTCTTCTTCGGATCACGCCCAAAATTAAATCGTTTCGTTCCAAGCAAGCTGTAAGTTCATCACTTAGGAAATGGGCAATACTGCCCACAAAGCTAACTGGGACCTTGGTCGCCAGTTCGTACTGCATAATGTAGTTGTTTACGAACTGTTGCAATCCTTTTTCTATGACCCCTTTACAATAAGGATGTTCCTTATTTTCGATGATAAATCTGGCAAAAGTGGCCAAATAGGTGTTTGGATTAGGTTGTTTGTAGAGATGATCTTTAATTACATCCGCATCTAAATCATATTCCTTGGCAAACTTTATCCCAAGGTCTTGTGGCATCTTGTGAAAGTAATAATCCCTGATCAGTTTTCGTCCAAAGAAATTTCCACTTCCATCGTCCATTAATATGTACCCGAGCGAAGTTACCTTTTGGATCAACTGATGACCATCGTAATAACTACAATTGGAGCCTGTACCCAAAATACAAACAATACCTTGCCTACCTATTTTAGTAGTGGCGTAAATGGCCGCAAAGGTATCCTCACGAACTTCAGCTTTGGCATTGGGAAAGAAATCCTTAAAAATGGATTTTAAAAAATTTTTCATCCTATCGGTACCGCATCCGGCACCATAGAAATATAACTGACGTACTTTATCCTTATTTTTGGAAAGTTCAAAATTGTTGGCCAAACGATCTTCTATCACTTCTTTGGTCAACACCTCTGGGCTAAGGCCCAAAGTTTGGGTCACGAACAACTGCTCCCCTTTATCGTCCAGAGCAATCCAATCGGATTTCGTGGCACCACTATCCACAATTAAAACCATACGTCGAGATTTTATAGTATAATCCTGAAGAGGGGGTTTCCCTCTTCAGGACAAGAATTATTTTAAAAAAGATTATAGGCTTGCAGCGTGCAATGCCAAATCAACCAATTTATTGGAGTAACCGGTTTCGTTATCGTACCAAGAAACCACCTTGAAGAACTTGGAGTTCAACTCGATTCCTGCATCAGCATCAAAAATGGAGGTTCTAGCATCTCCAACAAAATCTTGGGAAACCACCAATTCTTCAGTATAACCCAAAATTCCAGCCAATTCGCCTTCAGAGGCTTCTTTCATGGCTTTTTTAATACCCTCGTAAGAGGTTTCTTTTTCCAAACGAACCGTTAAATCCACCACGGAAACATCGGCAGTAGGAACTCTGAACGCCATACCTGTTAATTTACCTTCCAATGATGGAATTACTTTGGTTACAGCTTTAGCAGCTCCTGTTGAGGCAGGAATAATGTTCAAAAGTGCACTTCTACCTCCTCTGTAGTCTTTTCTAGAAGGACCATCAACAGTCAACTGGGTAGCTGTTGTGGCGTGTACGGT
>JAAEZN010000149.1 GCA_018222835.1 Algicola sp.
ACTCCTACCCCTCCAATGATTCTTGCGACGACCAAAAGCGTGAAATTTGGCGCCAATAAACACCCGATGGCCGACAGGGCAAATAGCAACGCTGTTATGATCAAGGCTTTTTTACGCCCCATCCTATCCGCTAAATATCCGGCTGTCAAAGCTCCAATAACACAGCCTACAATTGCACTGGACACAGCCCATCCTTTTAATGCTGGGGTCAGGGAAAACTTGCTTTCCATAAAACCGATTGCGCCAGAGATCACCGCGGTATCGTACCCGAACAGCAAACCACCTAAAGCGCCAATGGCCGTAATCTTAAAGAGGTAATAGTTTTTATGTGCTTCCATGCTTTATTCTTGTTTATAGACCCGTTTTACTAATTTCTGGCTTAACGTTGGATTCAACCACTTTGGCAGTTCCCGTACCCAAATTCTTGATAGTATAACTGCCTGTGGCGGCCGGTACCACAAATGTCTCCGCATAGTGTACATCCATACTCCTTCCATTTGCCGAAACGCTAATCTTGGTGCCTTCCACTAAATTAAGGATATGACACTGCCCATTGGTCGATACGGTCATTTCACTATCAAATTCATATCTATGGATTTCATAAAAGTGCTTGGGATGTGTTGGCAGTTTAATCATTTTCCAGTCATTGCCCGATTGTAACACTTCTGGCTTGGAGATATATTCTGCTTCCACTCTATCACCTTGGCATTCCATATCGAGGTTTGTCGCACCACGTTCTATGTTCAATGGCCTTGGTTTTCCATCCAAATCCAGTCGCATCCAGTCGTACATTTTAAAAGTAAATATGTAAGGGGTACTACTAATTTCCAATACCAAATTGCCTATTCCCGAACAGTGCACCGTTCCATTTGGTATTAGGAAAAGATCGTGCTTGTTTGCCTCAAAGGTTTGGACGTAATCCTCAACGTTCATCGGTTTTGCTTCGCTATGACTCTGTTCCAAGGCGTTTTGGAATTCCTCTTTTTCAACTCCTTCATTAAATCCTAAATAGACTTTTGCCCCTGGTTCGGCATCAAGAATATAGTATGTTTCATCTTGGGTAAAATTATGTCCGAAATTTTCTCGCATATACGCTACTGCTGGATGACACTGTACTGATAGGTTCTGTCCATTTACAGTGTCCAGGTAATCAAATCGTATCGGAAACTCTGTGCCAAATACACTTGCTGCCTCACCTAAAATACCTTGATTGTCCTGGAACATCAAAAAGTCAAAGGAAACTTCCAGTCTTACCCCTTTTTTAGATATCACAATTCCATTTTCTGGGGCGATCAATTCAAAAGACCATGCATAATTTGGAACATCTTGGGCCAATTCCCCAAACCTTTCTTTCATCCAATCACCACCCCAAATACCCGGAGAAAACCACGGCCTTGGTCTAAAAGCATGCGAGGTCATTTCTTGGAGGCCTTCCCTTAAGGTATCACCGGTACACCACGTGATGTTATTTCCAAACTGCCCATCAACAATAAAATCAATATCCTTTAAAAGTTGTTGCTTGTGTTTATTGAGTACCTGCCAATCTATAAAGTACATTCGCTTGTACTGTTGTTTTTTATCTTCGACCATTACATTGCCCAAATTGGCAACTTGTCCAGCTCTGGAACGGAACTGTATTTCGTTCTTTGGTATATCTATATAAACTATAGTTCCATTTTGCCCACTTAAGACTGCTCCAGGCCCATAAAAAATATTTAACGCTCCTTCCGAACATTGAATTGATTTTACTTTATCTGCATCAAAAAAATCTTCAAGATTTCCCGGGTAAAGTTTTCCAAAAACTGGGTCGTTCCCGCCCAAAAAGGGTTCTACCATTTTTTCAATGCTCTCGACATCCTTATATGCCGAGGCCATATCATAAGTGACATGTTCAACATTTCTTTTTTGAAGGGCAGCGGTAAGTTGCCCCATAAATTCCTCCCAGTAGGCTCCCATATAACCATCTATGAGAATACATCCTTCTTTAGGAAGTTCATCAACAAGGTTTTCAACACCCATGGAAACGGTCCCTGTTGCAATCTCAAAAGAGGGGTAAACCGTATAGCCTTCACCTTTTTTAGACTCATCTGCCCGCATCGGCATCACATACTGCTCCGTTTTTCTTTTTGTGTTCAATTTATTCTGTTTAATGGTTAAATGTATAACGGCACCTAATATGGCCGCGTTGGCCGTGCCTTTTGTAATTCGAATACTTGGGGGAATCGTAAAACACGCTTCGAATGCGTTGTTGAACAAGTGATAACTTTTTGAGATACTGCCTCCGATAACAATGGCTTCTGGTTTAAACGAATCCGAAAGCGAGTTCATGACTTCTCCTAAATGCCGTCCGTACCGTTCAAATATATCCTTTGCTTTTATAGAGGTTTCCGCTTGATCGGCTATTTGTTTTACATTGTCCACGGACGTTCCAAACACTTTAAAGTAAGTATCCAGAAACCATTGGGTAGAAATCCAATCTTCTACTCTTTTCCCTTTAAAGGGAAGGTTATAAATGTTACCCTCGTGTGGGATATTATCGTCAATTGTGACTACTTCTCCATCGACCACAAATCCTGAACCGATTCCTGTGCCCAGAGTAACCCCTAGAACCTTGCCCATATGAAGATTATTGGAATAGGCCTCACCGAGTACAAAACTATCAGCATCGTTAAGAAAGGCTATCTGTTCAATAGACTCCAAAGTACCCTGCAGATGTGCCCACAAAAACAGTTTAAGATTGACTCCATAAAGGGAATCGAACTTATTAAGTCCTTTTATATGTGAAACACCTTGTCCGTAATTGAACGGACCGGGAACGGATACACCAATTCCACTAATCGGTTTTTGAAAATCTTCAATGGTCTGCCTTATGGATGAAATTAATTGCCTCAATACAGGAAGGGCAGTCAATCTACTATCCACTGGAAAGCGATTCACTGTTTCTGTTAGTAAAGACATCGTATCGGCATTAACAACACCCATGGCAAAATGACTGCCCCCTATATCTATACCGAGATAGTATGTATTTTTATCCTGCATGGAACCTTTATTCTTTGTTGGTTTTAAATTTTATCTGGGCATTCTTGGGCAAAACAACCTTTTTGGTGGATTGTGATAAATAGCCCTCACCATAATAGAATTCTATTTTTCTTTTTATTCCGTTTTCTAAAGTGATTATCCCAGATTGCGCATTAGCTGGAACTTCTATTATATTGCCCGACCCTTTCCGGGTTTTATGAACCTGAATACTATCCCTGTTGAGTGAGGACACCAAAAACTCTTTGTCTTGCCCCATAACTTTGACCAAGGCCCGGGCATTCCCGTGTATTAAAAAACCAGTGGCCTTATGGTCCATAGGCATAAAGTTTCCTTTTCCATCCCCTTTTAAAACAAGTCCTAGAAAAGCATCGTTCTGCCCATAACCCAC